>JAQTSH010000345.1 GCA_028711405.1 Methanoregula sp. | reverse complement strand
CGGGGAACTTGTCCCAGTCCGGGCGTTTCGATACCGTAATAGGGATACACAATCCATCATAAAACTCACGGGTCAGCCCGATCTCGTATTCGACCTGTGCCTCTGCCTCGTCCCAGGTCGCATGCACAGTATGGGACTCCATGAACGACGTGATCTCGCGGAGCCGGATGAGCGGTCGTGTCTGCTTGGTCTCGTACCGGAACGTGTTCACAATCTGGTAGAGTTTGATTGGCAGATCCGCGTGCGACCGGACCCACAGGGCATACATGGGGTAGATTGCCGTCTCGCTTGTAGGGCGGAGCGCAAGTTTGACTTCGAGCGGCGTCGTTCCCCCGTGGGTCACCCAGTACACCTCATTCTCAAAGCCCTTGATGTGCTCTGCCTCTTTCATGAACTCCTGTTCAGGGATCAGGAGGGGAAAGAGCGTCTCCTGGTGATCACGGTCGAGCAGTTCCCGCAGGCGCCCATAGACGAATTTGCGGATTGCAAACCCGTACGGGAACCAGACGTACAGCCCCTTGACCGGATAGCGGACATCCATGATCTCCGCTCGCCATAAAAGTTCATTATACCATTCAGAAAAGTCCTGTTTTTTCGGCAGGGCGCCCGCATCGTCTTCCATCAAAAAGAACCTCTAAGATACTAATCGTATGATTGCCGGCGTAATAAAAGCCTCGACTGTTGCCGCAACCGCGACAAGGGGGAGCACATACATGCCAAACATCCGGGCGCACCGGTGTGCCTCCGCTGCCGCATCTGCCCGATCATACCATTCAGCGACAAGCGAATGTGCTACCATGATCCCCAGTGCACCGGCAATGAGGAACGCGGGGATCTCGAAGATGCCATGCGGGAGAATGGCAGCTGCGATGAATGCAACTGAATGGTCTTCGTGGATGATCTGCATGATCGCGCCGATCACGACCCCGTTCAGGCTCATGATAAAAAATGTGAGTAAACCGAAGGTTGCTCCCCCGAGAAAGAGCAGGATGCAGGCTTCGAGATTATTGATGAAGAGATTGACCACCATGGTGGACGGACCGGCATCCTTTAACTGACCGACAACCTCCTTTTCAAATAATTCCATCAGGCTCGTACCCATTTCAGGGTTCTCGGTTGTACCGATCCATCCGGCAACGAGCGTCACAGAAAAAAGAAAGAGCGTGATGAGAATGGCATGTGAGAGTTTCATCTCAAACATACAGGACCATCCGTGTCATATCCCGGATGCCCGGCGCGAACCCGACGACGATCATCGCGAGCAGGACCAGGTGCCAGAACGCGGGATTTGCCTCTTTCCGGAACAACTGCATGATGTAGATCGCGGGGAAGAGCACGACGAGTTTTAACGGGAACATAACAAACGCGGTGCCGGTAAGGTTGATCAGGTTCGAACCGACCACATGCTGCTCCACGTACTGGACCGCCGGATGGAGATCGATGCCATAACTGGTTGCGCTGGCATCCAGCATGTGCCCGAAGATCAGCGCACAATAGAGCGGATCCGTAACATATGTCCATTTCAGGATATATCGCATGCATGCCCAGATGAGCACGGTTGCCGTG
Source organism: Methanoregula sp. (assembly GCA_028711405.1). GTDB lineage: Archaea > Halobacteriota > Methanomicrobia > Methanomicrobiales > Methanospirillaceae > Methanoregula. The sequence goes on along the minus strand of JAQTSH010000345.1, from coordinate 1,281 downwards.
ATCGCCATGAGTGGGATGACAGTAAGAACGAACACGTCGATGCCGTTATGGTTCATGCCCCACGCGAGAAGCACAAGGGCAACAGTGAAGACAGACATGCACCCGGCAAGCGCATAAAATGACCGGAAATTCTGGATCAGTCCCTGCACCTGGAGGTACCGTGCGAGAAAGATCATGGCGAGGGTGAAGAAGAAGAGCACGAAGTATATCAGCGGAGTAACCAGCAGGAACTGGAAATCCCCGGTGATCATGCCGGTATCCTGCACGACCCGGAGCACGCCGCCCAGCACTACATAGGGAAGCGTCGCGAGGATGAACGGTGCATCAATCTTCAGCCCGATATCCGAAAGCCAGGTGGACTGGGACATCCAGCGGTACAACAAATACACCCCGAGGACGAGAATGATCGCATACGTGAGCGTATCAACGATGTTGTAGGGCTGCCCGTACCTGATGGGATCGATGTAGTATTTGTATATGAAATCACTAATCATTCATGATTACAATGAGCGCGGATGGGATAAAATTACTCAAAGACAAAGTCTTTGACAAATCCAAATGGATGCAGTTGCCCCGTGATGTGGTCATCGGGCATGACGTGCTCGGTCAGATCCCCGCAGTCTGCCGGGACCTGACTCTTGGGGACTCCGCGCTCCTTATTTCCGGAAAAAGCACGATGGAGCGGGCAGGAAAGACGGTTCTTTCGCAGCTCGCCGCAACCTGTGATGTGAAGACCTTCATCTCTGAAGAGATCAGCCTGCCCCTCATAAAAAAAATCGAGAAGATCGCCCGCGATGTGGATTTTGTCATCGGTGTCGGGGGCGGACGGGTGATCGACACCGCAAAGATCGTATCCTACAACACCGATCACCAGTTCATATCCGTCCCGACCGCAGCATCCCATGATGGCATCGCTTCTGCCCGCGCATCGGTGCCGAAAGGGAAAGGGAATGTCTCACTTGCGGCGCATCCGCCCATCGCGATCGTTGCCGACACGGGCATCATCGCGTCCGCTCCGCACCGACTTCTCGCCGCCGGCTGCGCGGACGTGATCTCGAACTATACCGCCATCCTTGACTGGGAGCTCGCCCACCGGGTGAAAGGTGAACCGATCAGCGATTACGCGATTGCCCTCTCGAAGATGACGGCGGAGATCCTCGTACACGATGCCCCTCTCATCAAACCCCACCAGGAAGAGTCCGCATGGCTTGTCATAAAAGCCCTTGTCTCAAGCGGGGTGGCGATGAGTATTGCCGGGTCGTCCCGTCCTGCAAGCGGCGG
>JAQTSH010000344.1 GCA_028711405.1 Methanoregula sp. | reverse complement strand
TCATCGAAGAAAATGCGGAGATGATGAGCGCTTGTCGCACATATCTTTATCAGCAAAAACATCCAGAGCGAGTACAATCATGACAATATTGAGTGTGATCCTTGCGGGAAATGCGTTTTAAGTTTTGGGGTCGTCATGATAATCACCTACCAAATCCCTTGTTTAGTTCAGAAAAAGGCGGGAATCCACATATTCCTGCACCCGCAACCGCTGTTGGATCGGGTCTGTAATCCTTTGTTCCGGGATTTGAGGCATCCCCCCGGAGGAAGACCTTGTTGAGAAGAGTAAAACATATCATGCGCTTTCAGATCCTCTGCGACTCACGATCTTGTACCTGATAAAAGATCAACCGCTCTGTGTCTGCGTCATCAACCGGTTCATGAACCTCGCCGGCTCGAAACTCTCCTATCATCTCACGATTCTCAAAGAATGTGACCTGATCGCAGGTGAGTATCACGGGAACTGGATCATCTATAGCATCACAGATCGCGGGCGAAAAGCGCTGAAGTGTACGAAACGTATGGGAAAATAACAACACGACGCGTGACCAGATGAACCGGGTCGGAATCTCCCGCGATTACCGGAAGACCATGTATTCCAACGCGAGGGCGACAATAAAGATTCCAACCCCCGCGAGTGCGATGGGCAGGGTATAATTTTTCACGACGGTTTTTATATCATCCCCGGTTGTCCGCTGGACAAGCCAGAAGAAGGGATCGGTCACATACGACACAATGCACGCCCCGGCGCTGATGAGAAGGATGAGCGGGAGCGGGTGGATCGCATTCACGACCGCTGAACCTGCGAGGACTTCCGCTGTGATCACTGCGGTCACCACCCGTGAACCCTGTGCGGTCTCAATCAGTGCGGCAAGGATGAACGGGACGAGAATGATGGGAATAACGAGCGTCATCTGGGAGAGGGCTTGTTGTGCAAAACCGCTTTTAACGATCACAAACCCCAGTGCCCCTGCCCCGCAGATATCAAAGATGATGAGACCTGCGTGTTTCGCCCCCTGTGTCAACCCATGAGCACGGGCAGCCGGCGCTGCAAGAGCGAGTGCCGTCACCGCCCCGGCGAGCATGATGAAGTTGATCATACTCACCTGTGATAAGTTCAGGAAAAGAAGCGCGACCGGGATGGCAACCAGGATCGCGATGAACGGGGTCCATGCCCGCCAGTGAATCCCCGCATGTAGGACCGGGGTTCCGGCTCCGGAACTTTTCTGGCATGTCTCCTGCGACCCGGTATCTTCCGGGTTAAATGCACACGGGTGGACGAACCGGAAGTAGAGGAGGATGCCGCCAAGGACCACAAGCGAGAGCGGGATGGACACCGCATCAAATAAAATTGGGCTCATTCCCCCTGAGAACGCTTCAAAGATCGGAATGACAACCGGCGTGGGGTAAACAAGGGCATAGGAGATGATGCCCCCGACCGCTGCAAGATACAGGAGCACGTTCTTCTTTATTTTGTCTTTCTCAAGGTTGTCGAGGATCGGATTCAGCATGATATACGCGGTGATGCAGCAGGTTATCGGCACAGAAAGAAGGTATCCTGATACCCCGGCAATCACCGGCGGGTTTTTCACATACCGCCGGATATCGGCAACGATCTCCTCGATCTGGTGTTGTTCCTGCAGGAGTCTTGCGATCACTGCCCCGCAGAGGATGATGATGCCAAACGCTGAAAAGACCTTTCCCACTCCGGCGATGATCCCAAGCATTGTCGCGTCAAGGGTCATGCCACTCAAAAGCCCGAAGAGTATTGCCCCGCCGATCAACGTAAAGAACGGGGATATCCTGTACCGGAGACTGACAACCGTGATGAGGGCAAGGGTGATCACGAACGCGAGGAGGGGATCCATGGTTAGTATGCTTGTATACCAGTAAAAAAGCTTGGCAGTCTGGTGCTGAACCGGGTTTTATGTTTACCCGGGACGGGAAAACCGGCTCATCCCTGTCAACCCCCTCAAAAGTATCCCCCACAAACTCAAAAAGCGAGTACGAGTCAGTCAGAATTTGTGTGCGATCACTGCGGGAAATGCTACCGGAGTCTTGGCGCATTTTTAACGATCGAGAGATGCCTGTACGATTTTCACGACGCGTCCCTGACTGTACCGGGACGTCCGCTGCTATCACCTGATCATCCGTGATGCCGGGGGAACGGTGTGTGGGAACGTCAAAGGGCGCCCGGATCTCGCAATTTCGGATGAGACCCGTGCACAGTTCAGGAACGCAGAGATCTCCCCCCTCCCGGTGAGGATCCGTCGGCGCAGGTGCGGGGATCTGAACCCGGCTCGCGGCACACGGGTATCGAGGGTAACCTGTGGAATAATCCCCAGAACCGTAAAGGTTCTGTTCGACAACAGGACCCCAGTGTACCGGTTTCGTGCGAACCCACCAAGATCTTTAGTGGGTTAAAAACGGGACAGGAAATGGTTTGCCGTTCTCAGATAAAAAAGGGGATTTGGAACCGTGGCAGGGATCCGTTACGGGAATTTCCCTCCAGGATCACTTCACCGGGGTAGAGTTGCCCGTTTTACATCCCTCGCCCCGGAAGAGCGCCCACTCTTCGCAGGTCGTCCCGTTGGTAAATGAACACATGCCATATTCACTGCCATCGGGATTCTTCAGGATCACGGTACTTCCGCCTACGTTGCCGCAGTTCACGGAAGCAGGGTTCGCCAAGCCGGATAGTGCCGGGGCAGTGGTTACTGGTGCGGCAACTCCCGGTTTACACCCTTCGCCCCGGAAGAGCGCCCACTCTTCACAGGTTGTGCCGTTCGTAAACGTACACATCCCGTATTCCGCGCCGGTTGCATCTTTTTTGATCTGGAGCGTACCGCCGCTC
>JAQTSH010000343.1 GCA_028711405.1 Methanoregula sp. | reverse complement strand
ATTTCTCCAGAAACTGTTGAAAGTTGCCGATACGATCAACAGCCAGATCCAGTTCACGAAAGAGTACCAGGACATTGGGGTCATCTCACCGCAGTGGCAGAACGTGTATGCACAGGTCACACGGGCAGCACAGGCACTCAATCTCGGCACCGTGAAGGTGGAGTTCGACCGGCAGGATCTGGAGATCTTTGCCGATCCACTCCTGCAAAAAGTGTTTTATAACCTGATCGACAATGCGCTCCGGTACGGTGAGACATTAACGACAATCACGGTCTCCTCCCGGCTATCGGGTGACGGGTTGGTCCTGACCGTGAAGGATGATGGGGTCGGGATCTCCACTGAGAATAAGATCCGTCTGTTTACCCGGGGTTTTGGGAAGCATACCGGTTTTGGACTCTTTTTGTCACGGGAGATCTTGGCGATCACCGGACTTTTGATCACCGAGAACGGTATACCGGGGAAAGGTGCACGGTTCGAAATTTTTGTGCCGAAAGATATGTTCCGGTTCGGCAGCAGCCGTTGATGCGGGACGTGATGGCGTTGGCACGCGCCGGAAAGGGTTCACAGGACATTGCAAAGATTTTCGCGATGTGAGTCGTTTCGCGGAATGCGGATACCCGGATCCCGCATGGTTACCTCCTACCCTGCCCGGCAGGATACTGTTGGGGGGTGTCGCTTCACATGATGCTGCATCGGTACGGTAACGGGTAGGCAGATGGACACCCCCCACCCCCGGGGGGTGGGGGGTGGGATAAGGGGTAGAGGATAGGGGGTCACCCATGTTGACTTCATCCCCATCCGACCCCCCACATCATATTTTTTTGAAAATAAAAATATTGACGACGTAAAAAAAGCACTTATTTACCACTGTTTCCGGGGGGCATGTGGGGGGTCGGATGGGGTAGTGGGGTTTTGCCCGCAGCGCAGTGTCCGGAAAAGTCTGAATTTTCCGGTGGGGGGATACCATTCCAGGCGACCTTTCCGGGAGTGACAGGTACCAATCCGACTCTATACCGACATCGACACCACGATTGCCTGCCGGGGCGATCTTTTCCGGGAGCGGCAGGTTCCAATCCGACCCCCCACACACGACGGGAATTGCGAAGACCGTGAAGGGCGCATGAAGGTTGATCAAACTCTTCCGGATAAGCCCAACACTCAAGTCACCAGACCCCCGGATACCAGGGGCATAGTACGAAGTGTGATTGCCGGACAACGTGCGCATAGCTCTTTTTCCGCACGTGAACGGTGATCTGGCGTTCCGAGCCGGAACTTTTGCCATACATCCCGAACCGAAACGAACCGCCCACATACGACCGGTCCGATCCCGTTCACTGTTCAATTATAAAAACGTTAAAAAAGCCGGGAGAGGAATTCCCCTGAACCGAAGCGGGAGCCCTGGAAGAATCCTAAAAAAATCCGCGATCCTATGAGATACCCGTCTTCGGATCCCCAAAAAGCGCATCCTGTTCATCGAAGTAGGTATCAAGATAGACAAGCGTCTCCAGATCCACGTCGGCATAGGAATGTGTACCACATTCAAACGGGTTGTCCATATCCCGGATGAGGAGCAAAAGACCGATGAGCAGACTACAGATGACGGCAAAGATGATCGTTCCTTCAATAAACTGATCCATCCTGAGGAACAGCATGAGAAAGATCACGCACGCGGTCGCAGCCTCAGCAAGGGCATAGGCTGCCGGGATGAAATCCGTCCGGATGATCACCTCAATCCGGTTCGTCATCTTGTCGATCACACCGATCTCGTTTCTCAGTTTCGCGATCAGCGGAGGAGCAACATTCGCATACGCGAGAGTCCGGATATCTTTATTGATCAGATCCATCTCACGGTTGATGTCCGGCAGACTGAACGTATTTTCGGTGAGCCCACTCATCATCACGCGATGCAGGGACCGCACATGCGCCCGGAGTGCCCGGACCGGTCCATCATCAGTCACCGGAAGCACCCGACTGTCATTATACAATGCCTTGAGTGCCGCTGCCAGATCCCCCCCGACCTTCTCGCTCTCTTTAAAGTCGGTAAATGTGCCGGTAAAAATGATGGCAATCGTGAAGATAGCACCGCTGATGAACGCTCCAACCACCGTATTGATGGGCACGACATCCATGTTATAATAATCAATCACAGTCCGTGGCACAAGCAGGATGAGCATGATGAGCACGGCTTTTGCCATCAGCCCCCACTTTTTTTTAAAAGCCAAATCCATACCACATCATGGGAGCTCATGCCTTTTAGGCAGTTGGATCAGGACAAACCGTGTGCAACCAGCGGTTGCCATGAGACGATCACTTATAATTCCCGGCATTCCCATACTATACCACAACTGCGATTTTTGATCATTACAGGATTAGGAAATTATGCTGACTTTTGAAGAACTCCGCGAGCTTGTCGGACAGAACGGACTACAGACATCCCAGGTGGATGAACTCCGGAAGAAATTTGGCGCCAACACGATGACCCCCCCGGTACGGGAACCGCTCTGGAAACAGTATCTCCAGAAATTTGATGACCCGATCATCCGCATCCTGCTCCTCGCGGTCGCCATATCCACGGTCGTCTCGGTCATCAAGGGCAGCGGACTCTTGGACACCCTCGGGATCATCGTGGCAGTCTTCCTCGCCACGGGTATTGCATTCTTCAATGAGTACCGGAGCAGCCGGGAGTTCGATGTCTTAAATGCCCACCGTGACGATGTCGCGATCAAGGTAATCCGTGACGGGCATCCCGCATCCATCCCCTCCCGTGATATCGTGGTCGGGGACCTGATCCTTTTAGAAGCCGGTGACGCGGTCCCGGCGGACGGGTGGATGATCACATCGGATGACCTCTGCAACGATGA
>JAQTSH010000342.1 GCA_028711405.1 Methanoregula sp. | reverse complement strand
TCGATTTGGGCAGATCGTAGTGGATGACAAACCGGATATCGGACTTGTCGATGCCCATGCCAAAAGCCGTGGTGGCGCAGACGACTTTCACGATGTCATGGATGAAGGCATCCTGGATTTCGTCCCGTATCTGGGTGGGGAGTCCCGCGTGATAAGCATACGACCTGAACCCGCGCCTGCGGAGTTCTTCCGCGAGTTCTTCGGTCTCTTTACGGGAGAAGCAGTAGATGATCCCGGACTCCTGCCGGTGTTTTTTTAAAAAATCAACGAGGATCCCAAACTGATCTGGTTTCTTCGGGATCACCCGGTAATGGAGATTTATCCGGTTGAAACTCCCGACATATGTATTCTCAGACACAAAACCGAGCTGCTGGCAGATGTCCTTTCTGACATCCGGCGTTGCTGTGGCAGTCAGGGCGATCAGGGGGATGGTGGGGAAGTGCTTTTTTAATGCGGACAACTCGCGGTATTCGGGTCTGAAGTTGTGCCCCCACTCGGAGATGCAATGCGCTTCATCGATGGCAATGAGCCGGACGGGTGCCTCTTTTAAGAATGCCAGGAAGTTCTCCTGCATGCATTTTTCCGGAGAGATGAAGAGCAGGCGGAGGTTGCCGTTCTTTATGGAGATCTCGATCTGTCCCCGGTCCCGGTATTCCAGCGCACTGTTGTAGGCAGCGGCAGGGATCCCGCGTGCGTTGAGGTCATCGACCTGATCTTTCATGAGCGAGATTAACGGGGATATGACAAGTGTCAGTCCCCCGAAGCAAAGGGCGGGCAACTGGTAGCAGAGCGACTTTCCCCCGCCGGTTGCCATGATCGCAAGGGTGTCCCGGTGTTCGAGAACCGAGGTGATGATCTCCTGCTGGTGAGGTAAGAATGAGGAATAGTTCCAGTATTTTTTCAGGAGTTCCCCGTCAGCATCCATTGTGGCTCGTCACCCGGCGATGAGTGGTATGTATTCGTCGGATGTCCAGATGAAGATATGGAAAGGGGTAGGGGTATGAGCATGAGGGGGTCCGGAATAAGGCAGGAACCGGGAGTCTGGTGCTGATAGCCGGAGCCTGCACGACCGGGTGTTGAAATCCTGTATTGACAAGGGGGTGGTGGGATGGGGGTCTCCCGTTCATGCCCACAACACCCCTCCCCCCTCATGGACGCGGTATGATCAGGCTCGCAGGAGGATGGAACCCGGTACGATATACCGACCGGCACCGATCAGCCATGTCCCGTCCACATCGGTCACATAACTGATCTTCAGATCTGTCCGGTTCGTGAGCGGATTGGTGGAATAGTAGTCAACCATGCCCCCGCCGGCTTTTGCGGTCGCAATCATCTCCTGTACATGATACGAGCCCATCGGGTCTGTTGCGTTCCACCGGTTCATGCCGTGCTGGTCCGGGCGGTTCAGCCACGCGAGTACCGTGCCGTTGTAATCGTACGCAAAGATATAGAGTTCGCCATCGACAAACTGCCCGGTCGTGTTGTTGAACGCCGCAAGCGCCGCACTCCTGCCATTGGCTCGTGCGTACGAGGTCGCATTGGCAACAAACTGACGGAGTCTCTGGTCGACAACCCGGTCTTCGGTCGTGTAGAGCCCTGCCCCAATCCAGTAGGTTGTGTCCACCGGGCGCACGTAACTGATCTTCAGGGTGCTTGTCTGGTTGCCGACCGGGTACGGATAATGGTACAGGATATACCCGCCGTTTGCCTGTGCGAGTTTGATCTCGATCTCCGTATAGGGCTTACCGGAGGCATCCTTGATGGGAGTGAAATTTGCCCCAACCATCTTCGGCTGGAAGGGGAGCGCAAGCCCCGTCCCCGCATAGTCAAGGGCATACACGTAGAGATCGCCGTTCACGAACGGTCCGGAAGCGTTGTTGAATGCCGCAAGAGCGACCTCTTTTCCGTGTTGTTGTGCCCATGTTGCCGCAGTATCCACATACTCCTTGATCTCCAGGGCGGTCGAAGGGGGTCGGAGAGCAATCAATGCCGGAAAAGCGCTTGCAGCAACGGTCGTCCCGGTTGGAACGGGCGACGCCGTGGTTGGGGATCCGGGGGTGGGTGCGGTTCCGGTACACCCGGCAGCAATGATGAGGAAAGCAAGGACGATGATGAGGGATATTCCCTGTTTCATGCGCGACGGTTCATTCATAATGTATCGTAAAGAGGATGACTTATTTAAATCTGGCAGTCACGAGAAACCCCGGGGAGGATCCCGGTCCAATCTGGCGGGGTCATTGTTGGAAGATTACTGTCGTCCAGTTACATGCCCGTTACATAAACTTTCTTTCAAAATGAAGAGCAAACGGGAAAAAGACGGCAATCTATCTCTTTCTCTCCGGGTCCTGTACATGCCCGTTACATAAACACACATACCCCTCAGCTTAAGGATTTTTGAGGATACGGGCATCATACCACTGCAATATCCAGATACTTTTATAAGATATATTTGATAGATTTGTTTAAATAGCATCGCCTGCCGCGGGCAAACGAGATAGGTATGCCCAAACAAACAAGGCAGCCAAAAAAAACTCCGCAAATTCTGGGGGGCGAATTGCCCCCGCCGGAAAAAATTCTCGAAATCGCGCGAGAAGTGGAGTTTGTCAAGAGACTGAGAAAACTGGATCCCACCTTCCTTTTGTACACGTTGATCTTCGGAGTGAGCGCTCACGAACACCCGATGGTCAGTGAGATCCACCGAAAGTACAAAATCATGGACGACCGTTTGACCGAAGCCGACAAGATCCGTCAACAAAGTCTATCGAAGCGGATAGATGACACGATGGTCGAGTTTCTCTGTCGGATATTTATGGAGTGCATAGCCCTTTTATCTTCAACCAGTTCGGCAGAGTTACGGGACCATTT
>JAQTSH010000341.1 GCA_028711405.1 Methanoregula sp. | reverse complement strand
TAAAAGAGCGTGACGAACATGCCGGTCCGGGAATTGGTGGCGATGACCGAGTTTGCGGTCGCAATCACATCCGCTGGCACTGCATCCCGCTGGGCAGTGACCCGTACAACGATTCGTGAAAGTGCCATGAACAGGGCTGCCGGCACTCCCTTGCCGGACACGTCCCCGATCACGATACCAGTCAAGGGGTCGGATAACGGGATCCCCTCCATCGGGATCACATCGAAAAAGTCACCCCCGACCTCCCTTGCCGGGATGCTCCGCGCTGCGATACAGAACCCTTCTGTCACCGGGAGGGTGTCAGGGAGGAAATCCCGCTGGATCTCTGCTGCGATCTGGAGTTCCGCCTGCTCCTTCTCTATCTCGGAACTGTAGTCCCGGATCCGTTGGATCATAACGGTGATACTCTCCCGCAGTTTCTGGAACTCCGGGTTCTCCATACTCCGGATCGGGTGGTCGAGATCCCCCTGTGCGATGAGGTCTGCATCATCAATGATCCCGGTGATCGGACGGGTGATGTGATGGGCGGCGGCATACGAGAGGATGACCCCAAGGAGGATGGCAACAAGCCCGATGAGGAGATGGAACCGGAGGATGCCGTTTAAACGATCGTTCAGGAACGCATCTGAGTAGGTCAGCTCGAGGACAAGGTTCATGTCCGTCGCGGTCTTTGCATCCGTGAGATTGACAAGGAGGTAATGGGTGGACAGATCCGACCCCGTGGTGTTGATCCAGACGTCTTCCCCGTTGTGCAACGTGCGGTCAAGGGCGTTTGTGATCTCCGGAGTGGGGACAAAGGAGGTATTCTGCCCGCTTTCGGTGAGGAGAACCTTGTTCGCATCAAAGACCCTCACCTGTCTCAGGTTCGGGTTGAGCTCCTTTAATGCTTCAGCCGCGCCGACGACCGTGAGCTGGGTCCGTTCCTCATTAAATTCCGATGAGACGAGACCCAGCTCGAGCAGGTATTCCTTGTCCGGTGTCGGCATGAACGCGAACTTCCGCAGTTCGCCGGTCACCTTCCCGGACTTCGTACTGACCACCGACCGCACCACCCGGTCGGCAAAGAACGAGCCCTCCGAAAGACCGTTTTTGAGATACGCGTAGTAGTTCGGGAAATCCCTGCCGAAATCAAGGTACATCACTTCCGGAACCGTGGAAGCGATGATGACCCCGCTTTTGTTGATCACATAGAGATCGAATGCGCTTCCCGCGACAGGAAACATCCGGGCTTGTATGGCAGCGAGATCCATGTTCCGGGGATCTCTTCCCGCTTGTTCGTAGGCAGCAAGCCATTCGGGATAGCAGCTCTGCATCTTGCCATTCCAGGTGTCATCATAGAGCCGGAGACCGGTATCCACGAGAACCTGGGACTGGATGGCGTTCTTTTCCGTGTACTGCCTGAGCATCTCGTTACTCATAACGAGTTCGTTTCGTTCTTCGACAAACGAGGTATACGAGAGAAAGAGGGTGACGACCACAATGATCAGGATGATGAAGATAGCAAGGTAGACCCGGAGCGGGAGTCGTTTCAGGGAGAACCAGACAGGCAGTTTCATCAGGGGTCACGGGCAGGGTAGTTAAAGGATCTTTTTGTCATCAGGGAACATAAATCATCGTACGCTGTGAGGGTGACGGTAGCCCAACCGTTGCTTGTTTTATCACGGGAAACGGTCACGTGTCACGGGCATCAAGAGGCGGTACGCCAGTTCCCGAAAAAGCGTGCCGGTCAGGCAAAGATCCCGGAACCCACCACCAGATCCTCCCCTGCCAGTTGCGAGTATGCGAGTTTCAGCCGTATGCGATAATCTGCCGAGGGATCGGCGAAGAAATAGTACATAAACCCCCCGCCCTGCTCCGCGTTCGAGAGGATATACGGGACCGGGTATTCTCCGTACGGATCCCGGTCAGACAGGCGGTTAACCCCCACAATCCCCGGGAGGTACGGGTTTGCAAGGAGCGTGCCGTTCCGGTCAAACGCGAAGATGAACATCTCCGGCTGCGAGAATGTACCATTCGGGTTGTTGAATTCCCCAAGAGATGCCTCCCGCCCGTTCGTCCGGATATATGCTGCTGCCTCCCGGACCTGTGCCACCAGCTGGCTTCGCTGCTCCTGCGGGAAGACGGCAGGAATATCCGAAAGATACTTACCGGCACCGACCACCCACCCGGCATCGACCGGCTTCACGTACGAGACCTTGAACGCAGGTGTTCCTGTCGCCGGATCCGTGTAGACGTAATAGAAGTAGCCGCCGCCCTGCTGCGCGAGCTGGATCTTCCGCTCCCCAATTGCGATCCCGTTGATATCCGTCAGGTTCCGCTCATTCTTCCCGATACTCGTCTGCTGGAACGGCATCGCAAGGGTCGTGCCATTCATGTCAAACGCGAAGATATAGTTACCCCCGGTGGCAAACGTGCCGGAGGCGTTGTTGAACGCTAAAAGGGCTGACTCCCTGCCGTTCTTCCGGGCGAAGTCCACTGCGCTATTCACTTTTGATTCGAGTGCGACGAGGATCATGTCATGAGATTGTGGCAGGGTGTTTCTGTCCCAGCCGGAGATGCTGGATGTAAGCCACCACGTGTCGTTCACCCGCTTGGCATAGGCGAGTTGCGGTTCGGTGCGACCAGTAGCCGGGTTCTCGCACTGGTAGATCACAAACCCGCTCCCGTTTCCCGCGGCATCCCGCATCGCCTCGATCATCCGCATGCCATTGGCGTCAGTCTGGTTCAGAAGGTTCTGCCCGGCGAATTCCGGGTGATACGGGTGCGCGAGGTTGGTGCCGTTCATATCGAATGCCCGGATATAGCGGTCATCGTGGGTGAACGATCCGTTCCGGTCTGAAAATTCCCGGATTGCCGCTGCTTTTCCCACC
>JAQTSH010000340.1 GCA_028711405.1 Methanoregula sp. | reverse complement strand
GCGAGCAGTGCGGCAGTGATCATGTCCCCTGCCGCGCCGTGAAATGGATCAAGAACGAGGACGCGCATTTACAGTACCTATAAATCCCTGCGTATATGACCTTTAAGGTGATGCCTGAAGTGCAATTGAGGGTGGATTCCGCCTATCCCGGCGATCAGGGCGGCGGGAAAGCGCGGCTGGATCCCGAGACGATGCTGCTTCTGAAGATCTCTCCCGGCGACCTTGTGGTCATCGAGGGGAAGAAGCGGACGGTTGCCAAGGTCTGGCGTGCGCTTGTTGAGGACTGGAACCAGCATAAGGTTCGCATCGATAACTTCACCCGGTTAAACGCCGGCGTGAGCATCGGCGATACGGTGAAGATCTCGACTATTGCCGATGAGATCGAGGCGACCCGCGTGGTGCTTGCCCCCCCGGAGGATCTCCCGAAGAAGATCCCGATCGCGAACAACCCGCATGTGTTGAATGGATTGATCGATTTTCCTGTTGTCAAGAATGACCTGATCCCGATCATGTTGGGACTCCCGTTCATCCAGCCCCAGATCGTCGCGTTCAAAGTAGTCGAGATCGAGCCGGAAGAAGCGGTCATCATCACCAAGAACACCTCGATTGAGTTCTCGGATAAACCGGCAGCGGGATTCGAGGGTGTGAAACGGTTCTCGTACGAGGATATCGGCGGGTTGAAGGACGAGTTGCAGCGGCTCCGTGAGACGATCGAGCTCCCCCTCCGCCACCCGGAGCTCTTCCAGAGACTGGGGATCGAGCCCCCGAAGGGAGTCCTCCTCTACGGACCGCCGGGGACGGGCAAGACCCTGATCGCAAAGGCGGTGGCGTCCGAGAGCGGCGCGCATTTCATCTCGATTGCCGGACCGGAAGTGATCTCGAAATATTATGGCGAGAGCGAACAGCGGCTCCGCGAGGTCTTTGAGGAGGCGCGGGAGAATTCGCCCTCGATCATCTTCATCGACGAACTGGACTCCATCGCCCCCCGGCGCGAGGAGGTGACAGGTGAAGTAGAACGCCGTGTCGTTGCCCAGCTCCTCACGATGATGGACGGGCTTGAGGAACGCGGGCAGGTGGTCGTGATCGGGGCAACGAACCGGGTCGATGCGATCGATGCTGCCCTGCGCCGTCCCGGCAGGTTTGACCGGGAGATCGAGATCGGCGTGCCGAGCGAACCGGACCGGATCGAGATCTTAAAGATTCATACACGGGGCATGCCGCTCGCGGAAGATGTGAGCCTTGACGTGCTCTCCCAGCAGACGCATGGGTTTGTCGGCGCTGACCTGGCGGCACTCGCCCGTGAGGCGGCGATCCGTGCCCTGCGGCGATACCTGCCGGAACTCGACCTCGAGAAGGAGGAGATCGATCCGGAGACCCTTGACAAGCTCAGGGTGCTCGGCTCCGACTTCCGGAGTGCCCAGCGGGATGTGGGTCCGAGCGCGATGCGGGAAGTGATGCTTGAGGTCTCGCATGTGAAGTGGGATCAGGTTGGAGGACTGGAATCGGCAAAGATCGAAGTCCGGGAGGCGATCGAGCTCCCGCTCACGCACCGGGAGAAGTTCGAGGATCTCGGTATTGAACCTCCCCGTGGTATCCTCCTCTACGGACCGCCGGGCACGGGCAAGACCCTGATCGCAAAAGCGGTGGCGTCCGAGAGTGGCGTGAATTTTATCCCGGTACGGGGACCCCAGCTGTTGTCCAAGTGGGTGGGTGAGAGCGAACGGGCGGTGCGGGAGATCTTCAAGAAAGCCCGGCAGGTGTCCCCATCGATCATCTTCTTTGATGAGATTGATGCGCTCGCCCCTGCACGGGGGACGTCATCGGATTCCCACGTGATCGAGAACGTGCTGAACCAGATCCTGACCGAGATGGACGGGCTGGTCGAGTTGAAGGATGTTGTCGTCATGGGCGCGACGAACCGCCCGGACATCGTCGATCCGGCACTCCTCCGGGCGGGCAGGTTCGACCGCCTGGTGTATATCGGGGAACCGGGCATCGCTGACCGGAAGAGGATCATCGGGATCCATACCCGGTTTATGCCGCTCGAAGGTTCAGCCTTTGAGGAAGTGGTACGGCTGACTGAAGGGTACAGCGAGGACGCCATCGGGGAACTGATCGAGCGGATCGGGAAGGATAAGACCGTGACCATCGGTGAGATGACTGCCGGGATCACCCCCGCAGCAGATACTACTCTCGGGTATTCCCGTGGAGTTCGCAGGCAGCGACTTATCGAGATGATGCACGAGAAAGGGCTGGTCTTTACCGATCCGGCGCGGGACGAGCTTGCCACGGCAATCGCCCAACAGACCGAGGGGTTCGTCGGCTCGGATCTCGAGTCGCTCTGCCGTGAGGCGGGGATGCTGGCGCTGCGGGAGGGTGCGGCGATTGTGAGCCGGCAGCACTTCGATGCGGCGATAAAGAAGGTGCATCCGACGATGAACGATAACCTGCGGGCGTACTACGACAAGATCCAGCAGCACTTCAAAGGCGGGCTCCCGAAACAGGTGCAGCCGCCGGAATACCAGTAATCCTCTCAATCGAAAACAGTGTCTGCTGTTTTCAATCCTTTTTTTGTGAACCCGATCCATGAGGTTTGTGCAATCATCAGGATTGTACCGGCACCCTCTTTCCTGCGAACCGTAGGGCTCACGCAGTGTCCATATGGTTTGTGTGAGGGGTCGGACTGGACTCATATGTTCCCGTGGGCATCCTGAAAAATACCTCTGTGCGGTTATTCTCTCACTGGCACATTCCGGTTTTGTCCGGGTCAGCCCCGGCAGGAAAAAACCTTTAGTACCCATCCGACCCCCCACAAGCCCTCTTTGAAAAATGAGGAAAAAGTGACCTTTTTAACATCGGAGAAAATAAAATTTTCT
>JAQTSH010000339.1 GCA_028711405.1 Methanoregula sp. | reverse complement strand
GGTTCGCGCAGGGTGGAGAAGGACGAACTGAAGGAGATCGTCGCCATGACCCGGATGACGGCAGCCGTAGGGATCGAAGCATCCGTCGCGCTGAAATCCATCGGGAGGAACCCGGACCTGTTCTTTGGCGCCTGTGACGGTGTCATCGAGGCTGCGCTCCACGGGATCACCTGTACAATCGTCATCGTGGACAATGATTTCACGAATTTTCTCAAGCGGCTGGAGAACACTTCGCTTGAATATGTGATCCATGACCTTACTACGCAATGAAGACCCACGGGTGTCAATGTTTCTTTGAATTTAAGACCGGGGTTTGCTCCAGAGGGAAAAACCGGATCTGAAGGGGAGATTCCCATCAGGCGATAAAAAAGAGGAACGTTATACCGGGTTGCAGACCGATTCTCTCATGCCTCGTAGGCAACAAGGATTGCCCCGGTCTCCTTTTCCGCCGTCATGAGCTTTGCAATCCCTGCGGCAGTGAGTTTCTTGTAGGGACGGATCTTTTCATAGGCAACCAGAGTCACCCCAAGTTTCTCTTCAAGTTCCTGGATCTTTTTTACCGGTGTTTCTGCAAGTTTTGCGGGTCGTGCGCATTCCATATCAAACATCTCAGGCATGCACTATCTCGTTTGGAGGTGATAAACTCTCGCGTAAATGGGGTTGGATTAAGTCAGGTTCGTTTGAGTGAGCCAGGTATTTCCTGATGCAACCATGTGCGGAGATCCCCGTAACTGGTTTGTATCAACCCCAGACTATTTGTCCCTAAAAAGATTGCAGCTGCCCCTCACTCCGGGAACCGCCTCACCGCCCGGAAAATGCGTTCAAGGATCCAGAGTGTTCCCGTCCCGCCAAGGAATGTTTTCTGCACGAACTCCAATTCCCCTGTTGTCCGGTTGAAGAGCCCGACCGGCTCCCGGCACCGACCAGATAAGACGAGGTCCATTCCGGTCAGGTCATCACCGAAATAGAAGTCCGGCTTTACTTCCGCAGGATCTGCCCCGGACGCCTCAAAAAGACCGTTTGCTGCAAGGAAATCCGAAAGACAGCCGGTCATTGCCTCATCTACGCCAGCCATGCAGACGACTGATACCGGTATCATACCGAGATACTCGTACAACCAGGTGGTGATGGGAAGGACAAACGAGGAATCTGCCCGGATAGCAAACGTTGTTCCTTTCGGGTAGCCGGCTTCGTGATGGAACCGGGCGATCTGGTGGCAGGCATGCTTCCGCTGCCTACGGATCTCTGCAAGCGCCGGTGCCGGGTCGCATCCCGTTGCTTCGGCAACCGCCCATATCCACGTCTCCGTTGCCGTGAACCCGACCGGGGCACCGTCCGGTGAGATGACTGCGGGGATGCTGAACTCCGCCTTGTAGAACGCTGCGGTCTTTTGGCAGTACTCGGGAAAGATCACGATATTGCATATAGCCGTTGTCGACTCCCGGATCTCGGAAACGCTCGATCCCGCCCCGGGAACTGAGACCACGGAGAGCCCCATCATCTCACAGAGATGCCTGAGTTCGGCGATGTTGCCCTGCCAGTGTTTCTGGATCATCGAGAATCCGAGCAGGTTAACCCGGTTTTTCACCCGGGGAAGGCGGTTGAGCCGCAGCCATTTCAGGACAGCGGCGATTGCCTCATCAAACCCTTCGGGAAACGGGCGGGAATATGCTGCCCCTTCAAATGCCATGCAGATGTGGTCTAGGTGTGCTTCAGAAAGGAAACGGTTGAGATTATCCCCGATAAGGGAAGCACCCGGCGAATTAACTATCGCAAGAAATGCACTATCTTTTTTTGCTATCAGCGGCAGGATCTCCCGGAGTTTCTCCGTTGAACCGAGGATGTAATCATCGCTGTCGAGATATGTGCAGGGTATCCGGGGCTGTCCGAAGAAGAACAGTTCCTCAAATGAGCCCCGGTTCAGGGAATCTTCCCGGGGGTAATGCCGGTCCGAGAAATACGCGGGGTATCCCCGGCAGCCGGTCGGTCCGTTCAGCACGGCACGGGCATCGCGGATTCCTTCGATCGCAAGCAGTGTACCGATAAACCCGTCAGGATCAAGGATCATACGAGTCCCTCCCCATCAGCTTTCCAGCCTTCCGTATGGCTGTGCCGTATCAAACGGATCCATCGTTCTGCCTGCTCAACTCCGGCGGAAAATCCGATGCCGGGACAGAACGGGATGGGGGCGCTTTTCACCCGATCCGAAGTTTTCAGGGCAGGGTAGGTGAACAGGAGCAGGTCCGGCTGTAATACCCGGATATCTTCAGACCTCAGTTCGACCGTATAGTCCTGCACAACCGGAAACCTTCCGGCATACCGGGATACAAACGACTCCACAAACGGTGAGTAGGTGATGCCAGCTTTGAGGATTGTCATCCCGAGATCCACGGCAAGGTCGCAGATCCAGTCAAAGGACCGGGGATACGTAGAGATGAGCAGAGTTTTTCCTTCCAGTTCAGGCCTGAGATCCGCAATCCTTTTCCGGTATGTTACCTCCTCAAAGGAAATAATCTGCCGGGCCTTCTCCTCCTCACCAAATACCTGTGCGATGGCAAGGAGCCAGTTCTTTGTCTCGTTAAATCCAGTCGGCAGGGGCTGGTCGAAAAATGGGACGTCAGAGACCGGTGCGAGCATTTTTTTAATGCTCTTTAATGTCTCATCACGTTCAGTGGGCAGGTTTAACGATGCATCATTAAACCTCAGAAGCGATCCTGAGTCAGTACTGCCCAGGAACCGGCAGTTAATTGCAATGCTGAGGCGCTCCAGGAGAGCACGGACTGCCTCCATATCATTCTCTATATTTGCAGCACCCCATTTTTCGGCAATGATGTTAACCGATCGTTCCGTCTTGCGGGAGGTGCCCGGAGCGATCAGGC
>JAQTSH010000338.1 GCA_028711405.1 Methanoregula sp. | reverse complement strand
CCGGTGAGCCGGGTACCGGCTTTGACATCAGATAACAGTCTCTTCAGGTTTGCGTCCATGGTTCTCCATCAATTGTCCTTACCGTGCTACTGTTTGTCACACTCCACGTTAAACTATCGCTTTCGCATGAGAGTATAGTTCTTATTCCTTCGCGCCAACCATCAGTAAAGGAGAGTTATGAAACAGGTAAAAATCAGACTGTCCACAAAAGAGGCAGACGGGTTCGTGATCCCGCTCGGTCCTGCAAACCTTGTCGCGGTGATGACGGATACAGGCATGGTAGGCTGTGGAGCCATCGATGTGGCGGCGCTCGATTCGTTCAGTTATCCCGCAGCAAAGGTACGTCCCGCCATCGGTCCCTCCATCCATGACACGGACGACATCCTGACCGGTATCGTCAAGGAAGCGAACCGGGCGGCGATGGGGCGCGGGATCAAGAACGGGATGACCGGCAGGCAGGCACTCGAGAGGTTGTGAGCCGGTGCAGGGCGGGGCAGGAACCTGGCGTTTTTGTCGTATGCATGATACCCCCCATCGTCCTGACCGTCCGTTTTTTAACGCTTTATCACGATTGCAGGGGATCCCTGTGACCGGCAAGGATCGTACAACGCTCACTCTTCCGGATCCGGGGATCCCGGACAGGACACCCCCCTCACGGCAGAACACGTTGCTGGCAGCGTGTCTGCGACAGATCGCACGTTCCCCCCTTAAACGCAAAAGCGATCTCCGCCCACGCCTTATCGATTAACTGGCGGTAATACACCCGGTCGAAGGAGCCCGCACACCATGCCGGTTCCACCTTGTACCGCTTCGCATCGGTCACCACATACCGGATCTTCATACCCGGCGCGACACCGGTCCCGCGCTCCCGGTATGCCTGCACCGCAGCGCCCTCAATGCAGCGGTGGGCGTACGTGAGCCGGCTGATCCGGCGGTTGATCGCCATCTCCTGCGGGTCAGCGTCGGGCAATCCCTCGACCGCTGCCGTATAGATCCGTGTGACCGCATCCTCGCATCGCCGAAGTTCTGCAACCGTCCCTGCCCCTGCCATGACCTCCAGCATCCTGCCCTGCATCGCGCGGATATACGCCGGGGTGTCATGCCGCCGGGCTGCAATCCCCCGAATCTTTACACTCCCGTCCGCGAGCCTGCCGAAATACCGGTTGTAGGCGCCGGTGCCGTCATTTAACGGTTCGAACACGAGCCAGTCGAAGTGCTCAACTTCGAGGAGCAACCCGGTCTCACGCTCGACACGGGCTTTTAAGAGATCGACCCGTGACCCCTGCACCCAGAGACAGTCGACAATGCCATGCAGCACGGCAAAGTTCATCCCCTCGGCAATATCCTTGGTCTGGAGCAGGATCTCACGGGAACGCCCGGTGATGCCTTCATGCACCTCAATCCTCCCGAACTTTGCATTCTTGTAGCCAGTGTACCCGAAACAGGTCACAAGCATCCATTTCAGGATCGAATCGATGCCGACGAACCGGGGATCGGTCTTCTTCAGCTGTTTCGTCCGGATACGCAGGTCGAGGAGGGGTGCGAGCACAGCGGGAAGAAACCCCGGTCGTTCCGGATGCCCGATGGTCTCCGGCGAAAGGTTCGCATGAACGATGATCGAGGGATACATGGAGGTGAAATCGATCTCCTCCACATTCTCGAATATCCCCGGTTCGGGCTGGAACATCATCCCGCCCCGGTCTGCTGCTTGGAGCGTGCTGATGCGACGGATGGTCTCGCCATCGCTCTTCCGGAACGGAACGGCGATGCCCTGTTTTAATGCCTCGTATACCTCGTAACTGCTGATGAGGGTGCCCGGCGTGAACCGGGCGGCGAGGTTCGGGGTGAGCCCGGAGAGCCGGGCTGCCATGAGGATCCCGGAGAGTCCGCCTTCCCGCCAGACAAACGACTGTTCGGTATCGATCAGGATCCGCCCGTCCGGGATGAGCGCGGCTTCCTTATGCTCCATCCTGCCGTAACTCCAGTACGAGCGGGAGTCCATCGTCCGGTATCTCCCGTTCCGGGAGAAGGGCATGGCGAGGTGCAGGGATTGTGCGAGGGTCCGGAGTTTCGGCATCCAGGTATCCGCGTCCGGCATGAGAATGACATCCGGGTCGAGAGCGGAGACGAGTAAAAAGAGGTCGGCAAGCACCGGCTCCGGCTGCCCGGTCAGGCGGTCTGTGCGCCCGTGGATCACGTCGATATCCGACATGACCGCCGGGAGTGCCGGGTTGCCGTGGATACGGATCTCGATGACGGTCAGGTCGTGCGGGAGATCCGGGGCGAACCGGGAGTCGGCAGTCTCCCCGCAGGGAACGAGGCGCTGCTCCGCCATGAACCGCTGATCGCGGCGCACATCGACATTGAACAGTTGCACGTTGTACTGTGCCTGCTCTTCGATCGCTTCGGCAACATCCCTGCCGGCACAGACCGAGTAGCCCGGCAGGTTCCCGAAGATGGTGCGGATGGTGCATTCCCCGGCGCCGTACCGCTCGATGAGAGCATCGATCATCTCGTGATGTGCGTGCGGGTCAGGGAAGTGGACAAAGAACGGAGGGTTGTACGGGTGATGGACTTTTGTGACCGACCCGTCTTTTGTCCAGAGGTCGATGCCCCCGTCCCGGTACGCGGAGTCAAGGATCCACATCGTCCCTCTGGTCGGATTCGAGTTTGTCCAGGCGCTTGAGGATCTCAACCTGCACTGAGAAGGTCGCTGCTTCGAGCGGGTCGTCGCAAGCGATGAATGCCTCGCTTGAATGTTTCCGTGCGAGTTCGACCAGTTCTTCGCCATAGGGCTGGTCCTCTTTTTTGAGTGCCCGTGCGGACCGCGTCCACCGGTCCGAAACGCTCTTTACTCCCTGCCGGATGCTCTCAAAGGTTCTGCC
>JAQTSH010000337.1 GCA_028711405.1 Methanoregula sp. | reverse complement strand
GTCGTCAATTCTGATACCGGTTGTGAAGTGATGGGAAAGAAGACCGGGATCGGCTCCTCCGGTGCGACCAGCATCCGGCAGGCACCCGTGCCGAGCGAACCCGCTCTACCGGATGTTCCGGATGTCCTGATGCACAAGGTTCATGCCTTCGGCTGATGACTGATACTATACGAACAAGAGGACGGATCAATCGTGTCTGGCGATACATCAGTTCAACCGGCAACGGCGCTCCTTGTCCTGGGTTGCCCCCAGGTGCCGGTGCAGACGAGCATTGCGCTGTACCTGATCTCCCGGCTGAAGCGAGCCGGTATCGTTCCGGTGGTCGCGGGCAACAAGGCGGCGAATATGCTCCTTGTGATCGCGGATCCGGACCGTCACTACCTCGGAGAAGTGATGGATCTCGATCGGGCGATCGCACAGATAAGCGAGAAGAAACGGGACTTTGACCGGTGCTTCGTGTTCATCCACAACGATGCCGGCATCAGTTATGCTGCGACGATGGGCGCGATCTCGCACGGGAAACTCTTCACCCTTGTGTATGGGGAGCACGTTGAGGATCTGGTTTCGCAGATCGAGTTCCCCTGCACGACGATTGCGGCAAAAGCGGTGCATAATCCGCTGCCCTTAAAAAAAGCGCTGGATGAGGTGGCACCATGGGCTGCGTAGAGTCGATGAACTACGAGATCCTTATGCGGGACGGTTCATTTAAAGAATGCCGGGCATATATAAAGGAACACTTTACCGAATATATTGAAGTCCAGCCGGGTTTTAAGATCCTCGATATCCCTGTCATCGGGATTCCTCCCATCGCCATCGGTCTCGACCGGGATTTTATCATCTTCCCGTACACGAAACCCTGTCACGGAACGTTCCTCCTCCGGGTGGAGGATACCGCAGAAGCCGCACGGTTGCGCGCGGTGAAAAAAAGCACGTGATCCGTCTTCTCTCCCGGGGATGCCCTACACCCTTGTCGGGGCGGTCGATTCGATATGATGAACTGATCATTGGCAATCCACATTTTCTGTGGTGAGGCTGTACCTGCACGGTGCTTGGGTCGGAAACAAAAAAGCGGTTTTTTAGTTCCCGGTGATTGCGGATTGCACCGGGAACACATTCCGGTACAGTGCCGCGCCGCGACTGTTCCAGCACCTTTTGTTTAAGAATATATTTACTGTTTGAAAAAGAAGTACAGATAGATATGTGAGGATCCGATGACCGGCAAAGGCAGAATACTCCTGATGGATGATGAGCAGATCATCCTTGACGTCACCCTGGAGGTGCTCAGGTTCCTTGGGTACGATGTCGTCTTTGCACGGGATGGGGCTGCTGCGGTGGATCTGTATAAAACGGCAACAGCTGACGGGCACCCATTCGATCTGGTCATCCTCGATCTCACCATCCCTGACGGGGTGAGCGGGCAGGAGGCGATGGAACGACTCCGGGAGTTCGACCCTGCGGTCAGGGCGGTCGTCTCCAGCGGGTACTCGAACGATCCGGTGATGCAGGACTATACCTCCTATGGCTTCTCCAGTCGGCTCACGAAACCCTACCGGATCACCGAGATCAAACGGATCCTCGAAGAGCAGATCCCCACAAAGCCGGTTAGTTGATCCGACAACCGGGATTCCGTTGCGTTCCTCTGGGTTGCCTTTGGTGATGTGTGGCAGCGCTCCAGTCTTGTCATCCGTCCTGGTGACCGGTTTTCTCACCCCTTCTCTTTCCTTACCTACATATCATTTTTGACTGATGCATCTCTCTTACGCATGCGTGACCTCACAGGAATATCCACATATAGACCAGTGCCTAAAGTACCAGAAAGAGAGGGGAATGGCTGTGAACGAAGTCTCGGTTCTCATCGGTGGTAAAGCAGGGGATGGTATCAGTAACGCAGGGGGCATCATCGCCCAACTGCTCAACCATCTCGGCTATTATGTGTACCTGTATATCGATTACCCCTCGCTCATCCGGGGCGGGCATACCTTCGCGGTGATCCGGGGTGCAGACCGGCAGGTCTCCGTACACCAGGACCGGGTGGATTTCCTCGTTGCCCTCGACCAGCGGACTGTGGATCTGCACCGTCCTGTAAGCCCCTCGTGCACGCTGATCGTGAACGAGGATCTGGTCAAACCGGTGCAGGAGGGAATGAGGATCTCCCTGCGCGCGATCCTCACCGCTGAACAGGCACCGGCGATCATGGGGAACTCGGCAATGATTGGCGCGTTTGCAAAGGCTGCCGGGATCCCCTGGGAGACGGTACAAGAGGTCTTCCACGCGCACATGCCAAAGGCGCCCGATGAGAACCTCCGGGTTGCCCGGCGGGCATATGATGAGGTCGGGACGGTTCGACCCATCGCCCCGCTCGCCCGCCCCGCGCGTCCACTCCTGACGGGCAATGAGGCGATCAGCCTCGGTCTTGCGAAAGCCGGGATGTCTGCCTATGTATCTTACCCGATGACCCCCTCATCCGGGATCCTGCATTTCCTCGCGGAACAGGCTCGCCGTCTCGGAATTACGGTCATCCACCCGGAGAACGAGATCGCGGTCATGCTCATGGCGCTCGGGTTCTCCTACGCAGGGCGCCGGGTGGCGGTCGGGACCTCAGGGGGAGGGTTCTGCCTGATGACGGAAGGGCTGTCGCTTGCCGGGATGGCAGAACTCCCTATCGTGCTTGTCGTCTCGCAGCGCACCGGTCCATCCACCGGTCTCCCGACCTACACCGGTCAGGCGGATCTCCGGTTCGTGCTCCATGCTGGTCATGGCGAGTTCCCCCGGTTCGTTGTTGCACCGGCTGATGCCAGCCAGGCATACTACTGGTCTGCTGTCGCCATGAACCTTGCCTGGAAGTACCAGGTACCGGCGTTCATTCTCGCAGATAAGACTCTCTCCGAAGG
>JAQTSH010000336.1 GCA_028711405.1 Methanoregula sp. | reverse complement strand
CCCTCACGGATACAAAATATCATCTCGAAGTGGCACGGGTGCCGCTCACCGTTCCGTCTCTCTTCCGCATCGGGAGCTGTCACGGGGATGAACCGGAATTTGCCTACGCGGACGAGTCCGTATTTTCTTATATCCGGATCCGGCACAGGGATTGACCGGATAAACATGCTGCGAGTGTTGTGCCGGAATGAAAACATTCCTTCGTTGAATCGGAAAATCCAAAAAAACATCAATGCACATCCCAGACGCAATAAAACCGGCTCACCAGTGTTCTGACTGAACTCCTATGACCACGGCTTGATTAAACTGAACTTCATAAAAGTAACATCAGCATTTTCGGGGAATACACGCAGATTAAAAGAAAATATTTATATATCGTGACCACTGAGTGGTAATTATGCCTCGTGCAGGCGAAGGACGTTCCGTCCGGATCGATCCTGACGTGTATGAGGCTTTGCTCACGCTCAAGCGGGGCAATATGACCTTCAGTGACGTGATCGCTCACATGCTCCGGGACTGCTATGGCTGGCAGGACGCATATCCACCTGACCAGAGCGATCTGACAGACTTTGTCGAAATTGATGGACGATAAGGAACGGTTGTTTCAAAAAAGACGATAGGATTTCCGGTGCGTTACCCTCCCACCGGCACTGGATCGTCTGTTTGAACGTGCACAGTCTCCCCAATCATATCTCCCATTTTTTCGTTCAGTTCGTTCTCAATACCGGGAATTGACGCGATTGTTTTATTCCGCCATTCGAGCAGTTCACTAAACGCTTCATTCTCATGCGCCAGCATGAGCTGGAGCTGGGTGCGCTCGCGCTCCAGGGAATTCATCCGTGAGATGATGGGATGGGTCGCGAGAGCGGCACCCGCTGTATCGCACTGCCGGCACATCTCGTGATACCGGGTACTGGTGGAGGTAAGTTCGTTTTTGAACTGTACGGGGTCGGAGAACATCAGGCGCTCTTCCTTGTTCTTCAGCGAGATCTCGCCTTCGCTGATCATCCGTTGTGCGATGGGGTAGGCAGCATCGAGCGCGTGGGTGATCTCTTCTGCGGGCGCAACATGATGATCCGAGAGGATCTCCATCGCTTTTTTAAACGCGTGCATCTCGGACGTGTGCCGTTGCCGGTTGGCGATCTTTTCCGCTTTCCTGAAGACATGGGACGCGGTCATGGAGAGCGCGGCATACGTTCGCATCGCCGCATCCCGCTCACCCTCAAGCCGGGTATGCTCCGTTTTCTGGGCAGCGACCGATTGCAACGCCTCATCATTCGCCAGCTGCTGCTGTTCCCCTCCGATGGCAGAAAGACGCGCGGTGATCTCGTTGATACGCGCGGTCGACCGTTTCTCCTTCTCAACCGATTTTTCGATATCTTCACGGATGTTGACAAGCGATGTGCATGTGCGTCGTGCCGCGTCAATCTGCGCCAGTTCTTTGTTGAACGTCCCGAGCGAGCCGGTCAGGACATTGATCTCGCGCCCGATCGCATCGATGCCGGTCTTTGTCGCTTTCATCTCACTGGGGAACGCCACCATCAGGTACCGCCCCTGCCCCCGGACCGCGTTCAGGCACCCCTTCAGGCTCTCGACTGCCGCTGCATAGAACTCATCAATATCATCAGGCAGCTCTTTTGAGAGCGAGGCATTCATCGCCTTTAAAAAAAGCGGGAGCGAGTTCTTTGCGATGCTCTTGATCTTCGGGTGGGTTTCAGGGTTCTGTTCAGCTCCCTTCAGGTCATTCACGATCAACTGAAGATTCGCCGTGGCATTCCGGATATTGCGGACTGCCGGTTCGGTTCCGGATTGTAACACCTCACGCGCGGCGCGTTCCCGTTCTTCCAGAAAGGGAGCGATCCCGGCAAACGCTAATGTGCGCGGACCCTCTTTTTTTGCGGCAAGAATTTTTTTCAGAAATTTCAGCATAGGTCTCTCCGGTTTATTTAGTGGTCATCCTGCGCAATCTGGCAAAGGCGGGTAACACCATCGATCTCCCGGATCACTTTCACGACCGCAGGGGGTACGAGCTCTTCCCAAACTTCGCCTTCCCGCATCCGGCGCCGGATCTCGGTGCCGCTGTGCCGGTCACGCTCGTACATCGCCGGTGACTGGACCTCGATGCCGGCTTCACGGAAGAGCCGGACAACGAGCGGGTTTGACGAGTAACAGAGATCAAAAGGCGGCGTCATCGAACGGACGTGCGCCGCCCAGAGCGCGTTTCGTTGGACATCCTCGATCGGGATCACGTAGAACGGGCAGTCCAGCGAGGCAAGCGCGCGGGTGATCATGAGCACGCGCTCACCGGACGTGAACGGATTTTCGGTCGTATGGGAGAGTTGCGCGCTGCCGACACCGATAATGATCTCATCGGCGGATTGAGCGATGCGTTCGAGAACGGTCTGGTGTCCGTTGTGGTACGGCTGAAACCTGCCGATATAAAATCCGCGCTTCATGGTTGTCTGCTCCCGTTCGCCACCTGTGCGGCAAAGGCGCCGGCAGTAAACCCGGCATCGATGTTGACCACTGCAATCACCGAGCACGACTGGAGCATACTCGCAAGTGCTGCCCGTCCGCCGCCCATGTATCCGTACCCCGTACTGACCGGAACACCAATCACCGGTTTGTCGACCAGTCCCGCTACCACCGCCGGCAGCGTACCCTCCCGCCCGGCGCAGACCACAAAGACCTGCGCGGCAAGCATGGGTTTTAACGCCGGGAAGAGCCGGTGGATGCCCGCTGCGCCCACATCATAGGCGGAAAGAACCGTGCACCCCATCTCCTCCGCGATGATCTTTGCCTCTTCTGCAACTGCGATATCGGACGTCCCGGCAGTGATAATCCCGACGATCCCCCCAGTCTGTCCGGCTGATCTGCCGGTATCTCCGGCAGAC
>JAQTSH010000033.1 GCA_028711405.1 Methanoregula sp. | reverse complement strand
CGCGCCTTCTTTGCGATCGTTGCGACCGTGCCTCTCACAATCTTCTCATCCTGCCACGAGGCATGATACACTACTGCTGCCGGTGTTGATGGCGGGCAGGTGAGTTTCGCCGTGATCGCTTCGAGTTTTTCCGTCCCGAGGAAGATCACCATCGTGGTGCCGAGCCGGGAGAACTCCGTGATCTGGTCGGATTCGAGCGTCTTGCCTGCCGGTCGGGTGACAATGAGCGAGTCCGAGATGCCCCGGAGGGTGAGCTGGGTTTTTAATGCAGCAGCTGCCGCAAAGAGCGAGGAGACACCGGGCACGATCCCGACCGTAACTCCCCGTTTTTCCAGTTCTGCGATCTGCTCGACGATTGCACCGTAGAGCGACGGGTCGCCTGAGTGGAGCCGGACGACCTTTTTTCCGGCTTTGGCATAGGTCTCCATTTCATGGACGAGCTCTGGCAGGTGCATGCCCCAGCTGTCTAACCGGATTCCGGCACCGGATTGTGCGACGAGTTCAGGATTGACGAGCGATCCGGCGTAGATCAGGACATCTGCCTCTTTGAGGAGTCGGAGACCTTTGACCGTGATGAGATCCGGGTTGCCCGGTCCTGCGCCAACGAACCAGACCGTGGGAGTACCGGCAGGGGAAACCGGTGATGCGACTTTTTCCGGCATATCAGCGCCTCGCGTACATGACACTGAGATAATCGCTCTTCTCCGGGAGATCCTCCCCGTGATAGATCTTCATGTCGGGAAAGAACATCCGCTCGACAAGGACAAATTCCCGGTAACCGGCGTTACGGAGTTCGACCGACTTCGCCTTAGGTTTACGGACTTTCAGGAGGATTTTGGCGTCCGGCTCGGCTCCGTCCGAGACGGTAAATCCTCCCGAGAGCGAGAGCCCGGCAGCGGCGGCAAAAGCAGTGATGGCACTGATGCCCGGCTCCGTGCGGCATTCGATACCGGGATGCCGTTCTGCGAGGATCCCGACCAAGCGGGAGAACGTGGAGAAGAAGTTCGGGTCGCCAAGGATGCCAAAAACTGCAAGCCCATCCTTTGCCACCGGGGCGATGGCATCGGCATTCGCAACAAGGCATTCGCGGATCCTCGCTTCGTCATCCGTCATCGGGAAGTCGAGGACGACGGCTTCACGGTAGGGTGCGACAAGATCATACGCGATCCTGCCCGGGACAAAGACCGTATCGGCTTCTTTTAACAACCGCACGGCTCGCAATGTCAATAGTTCAGGATTTCCCGGACCGAGTCCCAGCCCGATCAGCATGCGGTGCCACTTCCAACTATGATATAGACCGGATCGATTGGTTTGAACATGATGCTTCCTCCAATGCCCTGCGAACGTGAGACCTGCACATGAATGGCTTCCCGGAAGATCCCGAGCTGCTGCATGGTTTCCACGACAGTGTTTACAGTGCGGACGAGAACCGCATTGACGACAATTGTCCGTCTCACTTGTGTGGCAAGACGGGGGAGCACGTCTACAATCCCGCGTGACCCTCCGACAAAGGCACAGTCAAATGTGCGGTCGGTTGTCACATAATCCAGCGCGTCCCCGCAGAAAAATTCGATATTGGTCAATCCGGTTGCTTCTGCCTGTTCCTTTGCATACCGGATCGCATCCTGCCTGCGGTCGACCGCACAGACCTGTTTTACCAGCGAAGCTGCGGCACGGGAAATCTTTCCGGTACCGCATCCGAGGTCGAGCAGGCAGTCTTCTGGCAAGAGTCCCAGTTTGAAGAGGGAGATTGCCATGATCTCGTCCTGTGTCGGACCGCCGGCTGGCATGGTGGTGCCCATCTTCTCAACTTTGGTTGTGTTATTGTATAAAAGCTTGTTTTAGTGTCGGAGCCGAGTGGGATTCCCTGATTAAAACGTGAGATCCCTGTTGTCTCCGGATGTTTGTTTCAACCTGATTTCTCGTACGTGCCTGCCGAAGGAGTGCCTGGCATTCATCATTGTCATGGTCACACCACCGGGACGAACGGTGACTGCTTCACCGGGCATCGCTATATTGAGGGCAAAGGAATGCCCGATGCTTTCCCCCAGTCCAGGATCCAGGGTTTCCGGTTCCACCCGGAGCACAGGGGCTGGACATTTTTCCCCAGACGCTCCCCCCTCACCACCCTTCGGCTATTGACGGGTTGGAGGGAGTGGGGATTCTCGTGAAACGCGGTAAGATGAGGGGGGTGTTCCCTAAAAATCCGTTCGATGCATCAGGATTTGTTTTAAAAAATATGAGAGAGTGTCATCCAGGATTATTTTTTCAGGAAGTGCCCGATGAGCTGGTTGACAATCGTCGGGCTCCGGTCCTTCATGCCATACCAGAACGTGATTGCAATCGCTGCACCCAGGCCGATGCCAAGACCCCAGGCGATTGGTGTGATAAAGGTGTATATGATCGTAAGATCCAGCATCAGTTGGGAGAGTCCGAGCATGACAATGACAAAATACAGAAAGATCCGCAGGATCATCATAACGGGTGAGATCAGTTCGATCTCTTTTGTGCTGTAGAATTTCCCCAGGAAGTCGATGAAGTAATCGACGAGGATAAAACCAATAATAATGATCGCAACAAACGCCACGATATGGGGGATATACGTAATGATCGTCGTCATCAGGGAGCTTAAATGTTCAAGGTTCAGGAGGTCAACTGCTGCAATGATGGCAATCAGGTAGATGACCAGCCGGACCGTAATATCGCCCAGGTACCCGATGGTCAGCCCGGATTTTTTTACCGAACCGGAGAAATCTGTTTTGCTGATAATCTCCTGTTCGGCAATCTTGTCAAGTACTATTCTCACTGCTTTACCGATTAATCGTCCGGCAACCCAGCCGATGACGAGAATTATTATCGCTCCGACAATGATCGGGAGGACTGTTCCAAGGGTGGAGTACCACCCTGAGATAAAACTGTTCGATACAATATCCATATGCTTCCTCACTGTGCACAGCAGGACTTGCCATGTAATGAAACAATACGCCACATCCAAATAAATATGTTTTCCTTATTGATTATACATACTAATCATAAAGAAGAGTTATAAATGCAGCCCGACATACATGAAGAGAGAGAAGGATCCGTTCACATGATGCAGGATTACCAGCAGGAACTCGCTGCAATAAAAGAACTGCTTAAAAAAAATCTCAACGGCATGAGTGTAACGGATATCTCAAAAGCGCTGAAAAAAAACAAGAATACGATCGGGAGATATCTTGACATCCTGCTCATCTCCGGTCATGTCGTCATGCGCACGTATGGCATGGCAAAAGTGTTCACCCTCTCGGAGCGTGTCCCCCTGTCCGCGATACTATCCTACGCAAACGACATGATCATGCTCCTTGACGATGGGCAGCGAATCGTCGAGATCAATGATCACTTCTTAAATCTCCTGCATCTTTCCCGCGAGGATACGCTGGGTAAGAACCTGGAATTTATCAATCCCCCCGAAGTCGATGTTCACGAACTTCTCGCATCGGTACGTGAGGGTTGTGGGAAAAATGAGCATATCGTCACATTCCGGTTGAAAGGTGGCGAGGAACGGATCTTCAAGCAGAAATCGATCCCGTCTGTTTTTGATGATGGCGGAAAAGGCTTAACGATCATTCTCGAGGATATCACCGAGTCGATCCATGCCGAACGGGAGATCCGGGAGAGTGAAGAGCGGTTCCGGATGATGGCGGAGAATATCCAGGATGGTCTGATCATCATGGAGAATAACAAGCATGTGTTTGTCAACCGGCGAATTGCGGAAATGACCGGCTATTCCTTTGAGGAATTATGGACCATGGGTCCGCTTGCGCTTGTGGAACCGGAATACCATGATTCGGTACGGGAACAGATGGGTAACCTGGAAAATTCCGGCGATATATCCGGGGAACTCCAGATGTGGATCACGACAAAAGAGGGTAAACGCCGGTTTGTGTATGCCCGGATCACATCGGCGATCCACTCAGGGACCCGGTATTTCTTTATTATCCTGACTGATCTCACGGAACTCAAAGAGAGAGAAGCAGAGCTCAGTAAGAGCGAGCAGCGGTTCCGTATGATGGCGGAGAATATGCAGGACGGTCTGGTGATCGTTGAGAACAGTAACTTCGTCTTTGCCAACCGGCGTCTCTCTGAAATCTCCGGGTACTCGAATGAAGAACTCCAGATGATGCGTCCCCCGGATCTTATTTCCCCGGAAGATATGCACACAATAGAGAATATTTTTAATAACGCGCAGGGTGAGCCCCCGGCTCCGGAAGGCTTCACGATCTGGATAAACCGAAAGGATAAACAACGCCGGTGTATTCTGATGCGGGTGAATGTGGCACACCAGGATTCCACGGTCAGTACGTATATCACAATGACGGACATCACAGAATCCGCCGAGCGGGAACAGGCGCTCCGTGACCGGATTGCATCCCTCCAGCAGCTGCTCAAATGACGTACGTGCTGCCCCAATGATCTCCGACTCTATCGGTAGTGGAAAATATGAGTGTATTTTCTGTTGTCGTTTCAGGATTTATGGGACGCTCGCGAAATGCTCACAGACTCTGTCAGCTCAGCTCAACCAGATAACCGGCTGCCTGGCAACTTTTTTCACTTTTTCCCGGTGCATTTCCTTGCTGATCTGACGCAAGCGGGTCCGATCCATGAAGATAATAGCGCGAACTGCATCCGTCATCGGTTACGAAGAAGCCGGGTATCGTGTTGTACCTGTCCGCTCGTCCGAAGACAGCCTTTATCCGATGAATGCAGGTCAAAAATCCCCAATCGCAAAACTCTCGCAATACGGGGGGTGGGTAGCTGAGGGTGTTCTTCGCGTCAAGAAGCATTCGATCAACAGGGGAACCAGTCCCCAATCCGAAATCTTCTTCTTTTGAGCTTTGCGGTTTTCCTACTCCATCACCCGGAATGTGAGGGGTCTGATTGGAACCTGTCGCGCCCGGAAAGGATCACCAGTTAAGGCATCCCACTTCCGGAAAATTCCGGCTTTTCCGGGTGCCACCCTGCGGATAAGAATCCTTAAAACCCCATCCGACCCCCCACATACCCCTTAAAAAATGTGGCAAAAAAGTGCTTTTTTCACGTCAGTGAAAATAAAATTTAAAAAAAATTATGCATGTGGGGGGTCGGATTGGGACGCAGTCACCCGGGGTGACCCCCCCTACCCCCCCACCCCCCATTCCTCTTAGGGGGTGGGTGCCCCTGTGCCTGCCCGGGCACTGTACCAATGCAGCAGCTTGCTGCCATTCACACCATAACCGGTATCCTTCCGGGCAGAGTAATAGAAAAACCCCTGGGTTCCGTGCCAAACCGGTGACAATAGCGTGAACCGTGATTGCTTTTTATTTATGATAGACATGTATAACCAATAGCAATTAAGTTTATATTAGATTGTGTTCAACAGGTATGAACAGTTCTTAGAAATTACAAAGAGGATCATCCATGAATTCTATCCAGTGTACAACACAACACCATGAACATCACAATAGAGTGCCAGCGTATCGCACACCAACACGCCAT
Source organism: Methanoregula sp. (assembly GCA_028711405.1). Taxonomy (GTDB): domain Archaea; phylum Halobacteriota; class Methanomicrobia; order Methanomicrobiales; family Methanospirillaceae; genus Methanoregula. The sequence continues at coordinate 5,980 of JAQTSH010000033.1, read as the reverse complement.
AACTGGTTATTGATTGCCTGCCTTCTTGCCATTGCGACTGCATGTATTCTCATCTCTCCGGCAGTGGCGGGAACGAAATACATGGCAGGAAGCCCGGAACTGACTGCGTATATCTCAGGAACAAACGAGTTTGGTCCCGGGGATTCCGTGCCTCTTGCTGTCGTCATCGAGAACAAAGGCACCAATGAGTACAAGTTTGTCCAATCAGGGATTGTTGACCGGGATGATCTGCCGAACACGGCAAAATTCCTCAAAGTAACCCTGTCGCCCGGCACTGCCCCGATCCTTGTCAAGTCTGATCCACAGATGATCGGTGACCTGAAAGCCAGTACGACAAGCACGGGCAATTTTATGATAAAAATACGTGCAGATGCACCGGCAGGCACCTACAATCTCCCGCTTACCCTGGATTATACGTACCTGTACGAAGCCGAACAGTTCGGTATGGAGACCATCCAGTACCTCTACAAGCATGTAAACGAGAATGTGACGCTCCCGATCACAATCAAAAAGGAAGTAAAGACCAGTGTCCTGTCCGCAGAAGTGGCGCACCTCAATGCCGGTGCCGAAGGATATGTTACGCTCGAAGTCAAAAATATAGGGCACGAGGATGGAAAAAAAGCCATACTCAAAATTTCCCGCAATGATAACAGCCCGCTCGTTCCCGTGACAAGCAGCGTCTACATCGGGGATTTTCCGGCGGGAGCTACCGTGACAAGCAAGTTCAAGGTTTCTGTGACGAGCGATGCTGAAAAACAGGTCTACCCGCTTGACCTGCACGCGGAGTACGAGAACAACGAAGGTGACGTGGTCTCCTCGGATATTGAAACAATCGGCATGCCGGTTGGAAACAAGGTCTCCTTCACGGTGACGTCGCTGGCATCTGAGATGAAGGCAGGACAGAAGAAGGTGATCACGGTGGTGTACACAAATAATGGAGGAGCGCCTGCCTATAATGCACAAGCCCGTATAAGTGCCGTGGATCCGTTCACGAGTAACGATGATACGGCGTATTTGGGCACGATTGCACCCGGTGAAACGAAGGAAGCCTCATTCGAAGTATCTGCTGATAAGACTGCCACCATAAAGGAATACGGGTTGGACTCAGAGATCCGGTTCCGCGATGCGCTGGATAACACGATCATATCCGATCCAATGAAGGTCAGGATCCAGGTCACCCCGGATACGACGATGACGGACCTGTTCGGGAACCGGTTTGTCCAGTGCAGTATCGTTGTCATTCTTATCGTCATCGGGTACCTGGTATATCGCCGGAAAATGACACCGCAGTAGATGGGAACGTCCATGTCGAAACAAACCAACGTGAGATCTATTAGCCTCGCGAGATGGCTGAAAAACCGCGAATGTGATGTACAAACCATTCCGTATACGCATGTGTTCGTCCAGGAATCCGGGCGGGAAATCCGCGCGAGCTGTGTTCATGAGAGCACCCCAACACCCGCTGCCAACCGGGTGGCTCCTCACGTGCCGGGAAGTTTCCCGCGCGGCATTTCACCAGATGATCTCAAAGAACCCGTGTTCAGGTGAGCTATGATAGACCAGATCTTTGGAAAACTTGCACATACCATCAACCACCATCCCCGCATTGTTGCCGCAATTATCGGGATTGCCTTTGTTATTGCTCTCTACGGCATGACGCTCATCACGATGGAGACCGGTAACGACACGTACATCGACAAGAATTCCCCCAAAGGGATTCTCAACAATCATTATACCGATACGTTCTCGTCAAACGCGCTTATCCTGATCGTTGAAACGAGCGATCCACTTGACCCGGACGTGCTCTTATATCTTGATACGCTTGGCGGGGACATCAGCCAGCAGCAGAATATCATCGAAGTACAAAGCATTGCCAGTATCCTGAAAAGCGCAAACGGGGGTGTTCTGCCGCAATCAAAAGGTGAGATTGACCGGATTGTCGCCACCATACCGCCGGAAGTCAAGGCAACCGCCATTCCGTCAAATGTGCTGACACTGGTCCAGATCACGATGTCACAGGGATTGTCCGAAGACGTACAGAAATCTACCCTGAATAATGTCGATGCCCTTATCGCTCATGACAGTCCTCCACCGGAAGTAAAGATCTCGGTTTCGGGTTCCACAGCATTCTCTCAACAGATGGAGAACGAGATGGGGTCATCCATGGGGGTACTCATCGGCGGTGCGATGGCGCTCATGGTGATCGTGATGGGCATTCTGTTTGCCTATGCACGGCACCGGTTCCTGCCCGTGCTCTTTGTGGGGATTGGTCTTACCATTGCCATGGGATTCATGGGACTTGCCGGTATCCCGCTGAACATGGCAGTGCTCGGTGCATTTCCTGTCATGATCGGTCTTGGCATCGATTATGGCATTCAGGTGCATGCCCGGCTCGATGAGGAGTCGCGAAAGGGATCCCTTGATGATGCTGTTTATGTTACGGTTACTCGTACGGGTCCGGCGGTCATGTACGCCATGCTTGCCACCTGCATGGGTTTTCTTGCGATGTTTATCTCTACTGTTCCGATGATCCGGTCATTCGGGCTTGTTGCCATCATAGGAGTAATATGTTGTTATCTGACCGCTCTTGTCGGAATCCCGACCATGGCGCATCTGGTGCACTATACACCAAAGCCGCAAAAAACAACAACCTGTTACGCGGTTGGCGAAGGAGCGTGTGATTACCTTCCTTCTCAGGCACAAACTACAAAAAACGGGGGTAAAAAGAAGAAGACCTCGTGGTCGTACGGGCAGTTCCTGACGAACATTTCAGTAAAAATCGCCAAGAACCCCATTCCCGTCCTGGTTGTTGCCGGTTTGATTGCGATCGTTGGCTTCCAGATCGATCCCCAGATCCCTATCGAGACCAGCGAGAACAGTTTTGTTCCCAGCGATATGCCGGCGAAAGTCCAGATGGACAAAGTGACACGGATTCTTGGATCCACAAGTACCGCTGATTTTATTGTACAGGGCAACCGGATCACGGATCTCGATACCCTCCAGTGGATACATGAATTTGAGGATTATGAACTCGCCCACCACACGGAACTGACAAAATCCGCAAGCCTTGTCACGTACATTCTCGCGTATAATGGCGGGGTGATGCCGGAAACCCAGAGCCAGCTCGATGCGGTGATAATAAAGATCCCGGAAAGCATTAAAAAACCCTACCTGAGCGGTTCGATGGAAGGAGTGATCCGGTTTAGCACGATCGATATGGAGATGACCGCGCAGGAAAGCCTCAAGGAACAGATGATAAACGATATCACGTTCCTGCAACCCCCGCCGGGAATTACGGTCGCACCTGTTGGGGAATTTGATCTTTTCACAACCCTCATAAGCGGGCTGTCTTCGTCAAAAGAGGAGATGACCTACCTTGGGTTTATACTGGTCTTTCTCTTCCTTCTGTTTGTGTACCGTACGATACACGCGGTTTCCCCGCTGGTGCCGATCATCTTTATTGTCGGGTGGAATGCGGTGGCGATGTATGCTCTCGGCATTGCGTATACCCCGTTGACGGCAACACTCGGGTCCATGACCATCGGGGTTGCCGCTGAATATACGATCCTTGTGATGGAACGATACAGCGAGGAACAGGAACGACTTCATGATCATGTTGCAGCCATCCAGGAAAGTGTGTCGAAGATCGGGACCGCCATCACCGTCTCCGGGCTTGCCACATTCTTTGGGTTCTCGGCGCTCTGTCTTGCAAGTTTCCCCATCATCTCGAACTTCGGGGTGACGACGCTCATTGCTGTCGGGTTCTCGCTTATCGGTGCGATCTTTATCATGCCGGCGGTGCTCTCGCTGATGGGGCAGTTCACCGAATGGCTGGACAAGCGAAAGGAAAACCATGTATCCGGAGCCGAACGGGAGAGTCCTGGAGTGAATTAAACAACTCCCCGTTTTTAATCAAGTGCATCAAGGAAAGGAATTCAGATGAAATTATACACATCCGTAATTATTCTGGTCCTGGTCGCTGCCTGCTGTAGCATGCCGGCGATGGGAGCCACAAAATACCTGGGAGGATACCCGGAGATGTCCGCGTATATCTCCGGTCTGAATGAGTTTAATCCGGGCGAAGAAACCACGATCAGCGTCACCATCCAAAACAGTGGCACGCATGACATGAAATTCACCAATTCGGGAGTGCTCCAGCCGGAAGATGTCGCCACCACCGCAAAAGAGTTGACCGTGGGACTGGCAGCTGGAGGAGCACCGCTCATCATCAAGGCAGATCCCCAGATGGCAGGGGATCTCAAAAGCCCCAACCGGGTCACTATCAGGTTTAACGCGAAGATTCTCTCGAACGCGACGATCGGGGAATACCAGATCCCGCTGACGCTCGACTACAAATTCTTAAAAGTGCAGGACCAGGAGGTCAGTGATACACTCGAGTTTGCCTATAATGATGTCACCGAGACCCTGCCCCTGACAATTAATATCAAACCCCGTGTAAGAATCGCGGTGCTGGACGCAGTAACGGAGAACCTGAATGCGGGAACGGAAGGGTACCTGAACCTGACGATAAAAAATACCGGTGCTGAAGCAGGAACGCGCGCGACGGTGAAGATCCTCCGGAATGGCAATAGTCCGGTGATCCCGACCGACAGCATGGTCTATGTCGGGGAGTTTCCTGTGAACGGGGTTGTCAATTGCCGGTACAAGGTTGCCATCTCTACGGATGCAGAGTCGCAGGCATACCCGGTCGATGTAGTGGTCTCGTACGAAAATACTGAAGGGGACCAGGTAACCTCAGTTCCGGAAACGATCGGGGTGCCCGTCGGTGGCAAGATCGTTTTTTCCATGGTCTCTCCTCCACCCACCCTGTCCCCGGGAAAATCTGCCGTCATTGAGATGGTCTACCGGAATACCGGGAACTCCACTGCCTACAATGCGCAAGCCCGTCTCAATGCCGTGGACCCGTTTGTGTGCACCGATAACGGGGCATACCTCGGGGACATTTTACCTGGCGGACAGGCGACCGCCCGGTATGCAGTACGTGCATCCGATCAGGCAGAGCCAAAGACGTATAGTCTGGATACTGAAATCCGGTACCGTGACTCGCTCGATAACAGCCAGATCTCTGACACGTTCACGACCGATATCCAGGTCGTTGCCACGCAGGATTCCGGGTCCGTCATGGGAATGCTTCCGGTTCTTGTCGTGATCGTCCTTGTCGTCGCGGGCGCCGGTTACTACCTGTTTGTGAAGAGAAAGAAGACGTGATGCCAGGATGAACCCAAAAATATCCCGTCAACATTCCCACATATCAGGTGTAATCTGCACACGGATGATCCCTCACGGAACAGGCGGATTACGGATGCCAGTACAACGAGGATTGGTGCCACGCCATGAATATGGCACATGCTCTTTTTGGCACACCGATCCTCCGATAAAATCGGGATGATGTGGCATGATCCTGCTGTATATCGATAACGATCCGGATTTTTTTCCCATTCTCGTCCATTTTTGTGAGAATTCCGGATCGATCGATATTCACCAGGAAAAATCCGGTGCTGCCGCACGGGAATGGCTTACGTCAAACCATGCCGATGTCATCGTCTCCGAGAATGATCTGCCGGATATGTCCGGGATCCGGTTGCTTGAACTGTTGAGAGCCGGGGGAAATTTGACACCTTTTATTTTTTTTACGGTCAATGAGTCCCCGCTCAACAAAGAGAAAGCCCACCGCATGGGCGCGTATGGATATATCACGCGAACCGGTACCGGGAAAAAACCGATCCTGCACCTGATGCGGATGTTGAATTGGGCAGCGCATGATGCGCAACGGCAGATCCGGTGATCGTTTGTGATGTGACATAATCCCCGGATTTCCTGGTGTATGGAACGTCAGACCTGTTGATGCATGTTGCTATTCATGACGTCATGGGAGAAAATAAACCGATAATATGCACGGTTTACCCTCTCGAATGATCCCAGACAAAAAAACACCCCTCATCACAGGGACGAAATTCCC
>JAQTSH010000335.1 GCA_028711405.1 Methanoregula sp. | reverse complement strand
TCGATCCCCCGGTCGTAGAGCGGGTTTAACGGTACCTTCTGCCACCAGAGGTAGAGGAAGACTTCGAGCGCCCGCCAGTTCCGGATCGGGGAGACGTTCAACTGGAGCGGGTTTAACGGGTTCTGGACTGCCTCCTCGAGATCCGCCCGGTTCCACGACTCGTACCACCGGTTGCCCTGCACCGTCACGCAGGGTCCGGCTTTTCCGAGCACCGTCCGGAGCGGGTTCTGTTTTAAGAACTTGCAGCACCAGCGGTTGTCCTTGCCCGGCGGTCCCGCCTTCTCGGCTGCCTGCCAGAAATCCGTTGATTTCGGGATGACGGGGATGCCCATCGACCGCACGAACTCGACGGTATCGGGGAACTCGATGCCGGTATCGATGAAGAACGCATCGGTGATCCCGGCTTTTTTTGCGAGAGTGTAGACTGCCGTGCTGTCCTTTCCGCCGGAGAACGAAACGTTCGCTGTCGGGCGGTCATGGATATGCTGTTTGATCGCCCTGACCGCACTGCGCTCAAGGTTCTTTAAGTGATACCGGTTCTGCTCGACGACAAAATCCCAGTTCGGGTTTTTTGTGGTCCGGGGCTCGATGGCATTGAGTTCTTTTACCCGTACCTGACCGTCTTTCACGATGCCGGTACCGAACCGGGTACGGTACTTCACGATAACGGTCCCGTCCGGCACCGGGTTTTTGAGCGGGAACTTCTTCCCGCCCATCCTGCCCCCGTCCCGGACACCCGCCAGATCTGTATCGAGGTCAATGATGCCTTTGGTCACGTACCGGACCAGGTATGGGAGCGCCTCCGGTGTGAGATCCAGACTGAACTTCCGTGTCACCGGATCGAACGTGAGCCAGCCGAACCTTTGCCCGTGCGCGATCACGAGATCCGCCCGGTCAACGCCGCCGGTCTTGTTTAAGAGGAGCACTGCCGGGAGCGGGACGTTCCCGAACCGTTCCCGTACGAGTTTTTTTATGAGCGCCGCATCCGCTGCGAGCACCGGGCGCACATCGTATGGCTGGAGGAGCTCGACCGCCCGCCCATCCGCACCGCATGCGCAGCTCCTGCCGATCAGCGGTACGTTGCAGTGATCGCACCAGAAGAGCGTCTTTTTCACCGGCGGCTCACGTATCATCACACAATGATTGCGCGCCGGTGTAAATAAGAGAGATGATTGCGATTTGTTCCGCTGCACCGGATGTGGGAATAAAGGGGGGGTGGAGGTAAGGGGTTCATCTCCGCCAGCATCATGGCAGAAGATGATACCTGAAGAGCCGGGACAGCACGGCGGGATCAGCGCAGGTTGAGTCGAGGGTAGGTCATTTCAAGATGCTTTGCATACTCTTCGTCGCCAAGTTCACGGTACGCGGTGATGAGCAACGGGTACGCGTACCGGCTCACCGAGTCCTTCCGTAACATCTTTCCGCAGACACTCACCACCCGCTTCGGGTAGCCGGTTGCAAGAAGAAACCGTGCCGTAAAGACAAGCGCAGCATCCTCGGGAAGCCCCAAACTCTTTGCCTGTTCGATGGTCTCAAGTCCACCTTTCACATCCCCCTTCTTCATCTGGTCAAATGCGCGAAGGAGCTTTTGTCCTGCCCGCATATTCAGGATTTCAAAGATGGGCTTATAAGCAAGCAGATCTTCGATTTTCGATACCGATTGTACGATCTCAAACATCATCGCCTGGTTCGCGAACGTGTTTCCCGATTCCAGAAGGTCCTTTGTATACAACATCGCTTCATCAAATCTGCCATCCTGGGTCAGGGTTTTTAACTTCAGGGTTATGTATCGTTCATCGTCAGGCTTCAGGAGATTATGCTTGTCAGCATACGCGAGCGCCTCGGAATATTTCCCGTGCGAGATCAGCCCTTCCAGTTCAGTGTCCTGCAACTGGCTGTCGTGCTGCTTCGTGAGGTGGAGTCTGGACTGGAGCTCCTTAAATGTCCGTGACGGGAGGGCGGCATTCATCAAAAGAAGCATCTCGGCGATCGGTTCGTCATCCTCGTACGTGTAGTGCCGCAGGACCGGGAGGATCTCGCTGACCAGTCTCTTCTCACTCACTGACCAGTGTATAAGCGCCTCCAGCACCTTCATCTTTACTTCGAAGATCCGGATCTTTTCGATCTCTTCTTCCGCAGCAGCCCGGATTCTCCTGCTGGTCACTGCCCCGTGACTTGTGACAAGCTCTTCAGCCGCATCGGCGCATCCAAGAGCGATCGCAGCAACGACCGGGATTACCGGAAGGCTCTTTCTGAGACTGGCATTCGTCTGGTTCTGTGCAATCACGGTGACGAGATTTGAGAGATAATTCCGGAATCCCTGGACAAGCGCGAGGATCTCTGCGTCCCTGCATCTGGTGACCTCAAACGTCAGCATCAGGTCGATTGCCTCGATCTGCTCACGGAACGGAAGATCCGGTAGCAGGACATACTTCATGGGATTCTCGATCAGGTCCTTCTCCGGGACATGGTCATTGATACTGTACTGTTCGATGAGGGTGTCCCAGGTTTTTGAGAATGCCTTCGCATCATCCATGCGCCCGTACGCAATCATGGCGCATAACTGCCGGACGGATGAGATCTCAAGGTATCGTCCGACCACAAACTCAAGCAGGGATTCTACCTCCCGTTGCTGATTGTTCGTTGCCCGCTGGCGGGCGAGTCGCAGCGTGATAAGCGAGTTGTCGATATTGTAACTCATCAGAGCAACTATCGCCGCCTGGTGATCCGAAATCGCATCGTTCAATGCGTCAAGCGAGAGTGCAGTTTCAAGATGGTCCGGATAGGTCTTTGAGAACGCATTGATCTCGTTGAGGATCTCCGTAATCCGGAACCCGGGCAGGTAACCCTTGACGAAATCAAACCCAATCGCAAAAATTTCGATATGTTTCTGATTGTTGAA
>JAQTSH010000334.1 GCA_028711405.1 Methanoregula sp. | reverse complement strand
ATGCCCTTGTCGAACTTGCCACAAAGGAGAAGGACCACGCCAGTTTTGAGATGCTCCAGTGGTTTGTCAAAGAGCAGGTGGAAGAAGAAGAGCACGCAAGCGAGATCCTGGTAAAGGTAAAGACGCTCGGCGATGTGCCCGGGCACCTCTTCTATCTCGATCACGAACTCGGAAAGCGGGAATAAACCCGAACATTTTTCTTTTTAGTTGGCACAAAAAATACGATAGGCATTCTTGTGAGACAGACCCTGCAGGGTTGAGGATTTCTTTCGCTGCTCTATTCGCCCGTTTGCCGATAGCGTAATCTGCGTCAAGGTATATGCCGATTATTTTTTTCCCAATGACCAGTGAACCGGCATCCCATCTCTTTATGTTCGTGACAAAAATCCGCGCACGTTTTTGTTCGCGTACGGAATACTCGTTTCTCACCCTCGTCCCAAGCCGGTTGTTACGCGGAGACCTTCAGGAGGGGAGGCAGATAATCAACAGACGCAGCACCAGGTCCCCGATGTGAGGGGAATGATTGACTTTACATACTACCTGCGATAACTATCGTTCCGGGAAACGTGTGTCTATGAAAAGTCCGGTCTATTTTGCAAGCCTTGAAGGTGGCACGAACCAGGAGAGCATGGCAGCAAAAGTGCAACGCCTCTTTGACCGTGCGGAGTTACGTGCATGTATTCACGAACGCGATCGCACCGCGATAAAACTGCATTTCGGGGAGTTGGGAAATGACTCATACATCAACCCGGTCTACGTGCGGCAGGTGGTCGACAAGGTAAAAGGTGCCGGCGCGCTGCCGTTTGTCACTGACACAAACACGCTGTACTTAGGCAGCCGGTCAAACGCGGTTGATCACATCACGACTGCGATCCTGCACGGGTTCGCCTATGCGGTGGTGGGAGCGCCCGTGATCATCGCTGATGGACTGTGCGGGAAGAATGTTTTCCGGGTCAGGATCGAAAAGAAACATTTTGAGAACGTCGTCATCGCCGGCGACATCAATGCATCGGACAGCATGATCGTGATGAGCCATTTCAAAGCACACGAGGTTGCCGGGTTTGGCGGCGCGATAAAAAATCTCGGGATGGGGTGCGCTCCACCGGATGGGAAACGGGCACAGCATAAGGCGCGCCCGTTCTCCCTCCGGGACCGGTGCATTGGCTGCGGAAAGTGTGTCGGGGTCTGCCCGAAATCGGCAATCACGCTCGTAGATGAGAAATCCACTATCGATACAGCACTCTGTATCGGGTGTTTCGAGTGTATGACGGTCTGCCCGGAGCATGCGATCGATATCAACTGGGAGATCGAGATCGCACCGTTTGTCGAACGGATGGTCGAATACGCGTACGGTGCGTGGTGCGGCAAGCAGGGCAGGATCGGATTTGTCAATTTTCTGACGCGGATCACGCCGGATTGCGACTGCGTCCCGTGGAGTGATACCTCGATCGTACCGGATATCGGCATTCTTGCGTCTACGGATCCCGTGGCTATCGATGCCGCCAGTTACGATCTCGTCAACCAGCAACCGGGGTGCACCGGTTCCCGGCTCACAGCGCACCTCAGGCGCGGCGAGGATAAATTCAAAGGATTGCGGGAGAACACCGACGGATACCTCCAGGTCCGGTACGCGGAAGAACTGGGCATGGGCAGCAGCACGTACGAACTGATCCGGATCTGATCATTTTTTGATTTTTTCGCTTTTTTTGCCTATAATTTAACCAAAAACAGATGGAAACTCATTGCCATCATGAGTCAAAACCGAAATACTTAAAAGAAGGTGGAAAGCAAGCGCTTATTAGTGAAGGAGTATTAAAAGAATGATGTTTGAGATCAATCAGCTCAAACGTGTCCTCACGGGCGGGAGGGGCAACCGTTCCCAAGCCGGGGGATGATTATCGGTGTAACCGGAGATGCGCTCCGGAAGATCGATCTTCAAATAATTCAGGAAGTGTTCTTATGAATCTAAGACAGCCAAATGCAAACGAAGCCACCGGCACGGTCAACCGGTCACGGAGCGTCGCCCCGTGTTCCGGTATCTGTACCCGGTGCATGGACGGATGCAAAGGCAGCTGCGAGATCTGGTTATCATCGTTCCGGGGCAGGGAAGTCCTCTATCCCGGTCCATTCGGTGAGATCACCGCAGGTGCTGACAAGAATTACCCGATCGACTATTCTCATCTCAACATACAGGGATATGCAGTAGGCGCAAAGGGGCTCCCCGAAGGAACCGACGCCGGTCCGGATACAGCGGTCTTCTCAACCGTGGATACCGAGACCGAGTACGGGTGGAACAAGAAAGTAAAGATGAGCCTCCCGATCTTCACCGGAGCACTCGGTTCGACCGATATTGCACGGATAAACTGGGAGCATTTCGCAGTCGGTGCGGCAATATCCGGCATCACCTGCGTCTGCGGTGAAAACGTCTGCGGTATCGACCCCGGCTTGAAGCTTGACGGAAAAGGAAAGGTCTCGCTCTCACCGGAGATGGACCGCCGGATCAACACCTTTAAAAAATTCCATGACAACTATGGTGAAATTCTTGTCCAGATGAATGTCGAAGACACCCGGCTTGGAACCGCGGAGTATGTCGCAAGCAAACACAACCTGGACACGATTGAGCTGAAGTGGGGTCAGGGTGCAAAGTGCATCGGTGGCGAGATCAAGGTCAAGTCCCTTGAACGCGCAATCGAACTGAAGCGGCGCGGGTACATCGTCCTTCCGGATCCCACATTGAAAGAGAACCAGGCAGCCTTCAAGGCAGGCGCGATAAAAGAATTCGAACGCCACTCACGCCTCGGCTTTGTCACGAAGGAAGGATTCCTGGATGAGATCGACCGGTTGCGCGACATCGGTTTTACGCGCGTCACGTTAAAGACCGGTGCGTACTCCATGGTAGAACTTGCCATGG
>JAQTSH010000333.1 GCA_028711405.1 Methanoregula sp. | reverse complement strand
TTTGCGTTTCTCGCAGAACTTATCGATATTTTCCGTCAGAGTGTCATCCATGGTAACAGAGTATCGCACCATATCTTATCGTTTGGTGGTGCGCAATTAAGAGGGTTATGATGAGTCAGTGCACCGCGAGGCACATCCCTGCAAAAGAAGAAGCACCGTTTCCGGTTCCTGCTACAACTCATGAGGGATTTCCGGACGTGGAACAGACGGGAGATCATGCCCGGATGTCTAACAGGATAGCGTCCAGTAAAAGGATTTCAGCAGTTACCGGCAATCACTCCTGGAACTGAAATGAGCGGGGCTCCTTGCAGGCTCGCGGCAGAATTGTACCATGCAATGAACGCCGATGAACCCTGCCACGGGAAAGTCACTCGGCATAGTCCGGGGAGGTCATGACACCGTGGCAGAACGATGGTGCAGCGGTTTTTGATACCGGTCCGATACGGCACGGGAAAAAAGTGTTCATGGCTGGCTTGCCACACGCGCTCATGGATAAAAGATATCTATAGCAGGATTATTTCCGGTTGTTATACTTCCGTTCTTCCTGCAACCGGAGTTCGTTTCGTTTGATCTTTCCGGAGAGCGTCTTTGGTAGTTCCGGGACGAACTCGATCGCCCTGGGGTATTTGTACGGCGCTGTTGTGCGTTTGACGTAGTTCTTGATCTCCCGGACGAGCGCCTCTGAAGGTTCATAGCCCTTGTTCAGGACGACAAACGCCTTCACGATCAGTCCCCGGATCCGGTCCGGTGAACCAACCACTGCTGCTTCCTGCACCGCAGGATGCTCGATCAAGGCACTCTCCACCTCAAACGGACCGATCCGGTACCCGGAACTCTTGATCACGTCATCGTCCCTGCCGATGAACCAGTAGAACCCGTCTTCATCTTTGTACGCTTTGTCGCCGGTATAATACCAACCGTTCACGAACGATTTCTCGTTCTCCTCCGGGTTGTCGAGATACTCGACAATCAGACCGGGTGGGCGCGGGTTGCAGGAGATCGCAAGCCTGCCCTCTTCCCGCACACCCACCGGCTTTCCGTTATCATCATGGATCTGCACATCCCAGCCCGGCGAGGGTTTGCCCATCGAGCCCGGACGGGATTCGAGGCAGGGAAACGCCCCGACGCAGCACGCGGTCTCGGTCTGCCCGTACCCTTCGCAGATGGTCAGACCCGTACCATCCTTCCAGACCCGGATCACTTCCGGGTTCAGGGGTTCTCCCGCGCTCGTACAGTGGCGCAGCGCCGAGAGGTCGAACCGGTCGAGATCGGCAAGGATCAGCATACGGTAGATCGTGGGAGGGCAACAGAACGTTGTCACTTCGTACTTCTCGAGGAGCGGGAGCACTTCCGTTGCGTTGAACTTCCCCTTGGAGTTGTACACGAAGATGCATGCGCCTTCGATCCACTGCCCGAAGATCTTGCCCCAGGCACATTTCGCCCAGCCGGTGTCCGAGACGGTGAAGTGCAGGTCGTTATGCCGGATGTCCTGCCAGAACCGGGCAGTGACGATGTGCCCGAGCGGGTAGCTGTGGTCGTGGAGCACCATCTTGGGTTCGCCCGCGGTGCCGGAGGTGAAGTAGATGAGCATCGGGTCTGTGGATTTGGTCTTGTGCAGGTCCGGGATACTGACCGAATGGTGCGAGACCGGAGCCGGGTAGAGGAGTTCATAGGGCCAGCTTGCCCACCCATCGAGTTCGGCATCGACCACGAACCGGCAGGTGAGCGTGGGGCACTCGTTGCAGATCTCTGATACCTTGCCGGAGTTTTCGAGATCAGTGATGATCATCCGGAATTTGCCCTTGTTCACCCGGTATCTGATGTCACGCGGGGTGAGCATCGTGGGGCAGGGGCAGAAGACCGCGCCGAGCTTGATGAGGGCGACGGCAAAGATCCACCATTCGGGGATCCGGGGGAGCATGACAAGGACATGGTCGCCCTTGTTGATGCCGTATTTTAACAGGACGTTTGCTGCCTGGTTGGACAGGTTTGCGAGGTCAAGGAAGCTGTACTTCTTCTCGTCACCTTTCTGGTTCACCCAGATCATGGCGAGTTTGTTCCGGTCTTTTTTCGCCCAGGCGTCGATCACATCGAAGCCGAAGTTGTAGTATTCAGGAACGTCAATTTTGAACTGCTGTCTGGTGCTGTCGTAATCGAGCATGTTGTGATCGGGTGGGATCATGCCAGAAACGTCTGTTTTTTTTCTATTTGAAGTGAAACGATTTGAGATCGTCGTTGGCACGAGCTGGCGGGCGGGTTTCATACGGTGAAAAGGTAATTGACACCCTCCTTTCTGAAGGGGTTCTGTTCACGAAAATATACCTGGTACCCATGGCAGAAACTCATACACCGTGAGATGATATGGTGCACGTCTCTTTCCGGTATTACCGGAGCGCCGCGAGACCCCCATGATTGTATGGGGCGAGATTCAATTCTGAAAAAAAGATTCCACATCCCAAAAAAAGATGGTAGATCAATCTCCCGAAGGCATTATTTTGGAACGCAGATTCTTTAAAACGTCCCTTTTGTGCTCGGTATCCCCTTGTTCTTCCCACCCAGGGACATGGCATCGCCCAGCGCAACCCCGAACGCCTTGAACACCGCTTCGCACTGGTGGTGATCGTTCTTTCCCGAGAACGTGATATGTGTCGTGATGCCAGCGTGCGAACAGAGCGAGAAGAAGAAATGCTCAAAGAGATCGGAGGGAATGTTTCCGGTTGTCCGGTTCCCGAACGTCCCGGTAAAGACGAGATACCCCCGCCCGCCGCAATCGAGCGCCACCTGTGCAAGCGATTCGTCCATCGGGATAATCGCGTGCCCGAACCGCCGGATACCCTTACCGTCGCCAATCGCCTGCTTCACCGCATCGCCAAGGACAATACCGACATCCTCAATCGTGTGATGGCAATCCACACCCAGATCC
>JAQTSH010000332.1 GCA_028711405.1 Methanoregula sp. | reverse complement strand
ATGGTGAACTCCGGTAAGGCGCTTGCATATGTGCCGGATATGTGCGGAGCAGTCGCCCGGATTGGGACGATTGAGGAGTGTGTGGACGTGGCAAGTGGGTGACCGGGGGGTAACGTGGGGGCTCTCTCTACTTTTTACTGGCAGCCTCGTCAGCGACAGGAGTTTTTACGATTGAATTCGGCTTAACGGAATGGACATGTGTATAACCAGTTTTTTTTCTAATCTGCACAAGGCTGCGTAATTAATCCTACCACAACCATATTAATTACCGGAGTTAACCATACTATACTGTGGACAAAGACTACCTGATCCGGCTCATCCGGGAATATAACCCCGGTCTTGAAGGGCGGGCATACCCGGTCCCCCCGACACGGCGCGACCTGTACGATGAGATCGAGCCATGGCTTTCCCGGAAACAGGCGGTCGCCATCGTTGGCTTACGCCGGACCGGGAAGACGACTCTCATGCGCCAGGTGCAGGACCGGCTCTCCGGGACATCCGCCTTCTTCTCCTTTGATGAGGAAGAGACCCGTACAAAAGAGGTGCTGGTCTTTGTACTCGATTACGCGATCACGACCCTGAACGCTACGAGCATCCTTCTCGATGAGATCCAGTATGTCGAAGACTGGGAGGGCACGCTCAAGCGGTACTATGACCAGAGAGGACTGAAGTTCATCATCTCCGGTTCGGAATCTCTCGATATCTACCGGGCGAAAGCAGCGCTCGCGGGCAGGATTGCGACCTTCATCCTCCCGCCACTCTCATTCCGTGAATACCTGCGTCTTAAGGGTGTGACAGTCGGGACACCTGAGATTCCACCGGCAAACGACTACCCCGCGATGGAACGCTTGTACCAGGAGTGCCTCACCCGTAAAGAATATTTCGAGCAGGAGTTCATCGAGTACCTCTACAAGGGAGCGTTCCCCGAGATCGTACAGGAAACTGATGGTGCCGTGATACGGAATTACATCCACGATCTCGTCGTCAAAAAGATCGTCTACCGGGACATCCCCTCCATCTTCGAGGTCCGGCGACCGGACATCCTGCTTGGCTTGTTCCGGTATGCGTCCAGCACATCCTCGCAGCTCTTCGACATCCAGACCCTTGCCCGGCACTTCGGCGTCCATGCAGAGACAGTCGCGAACTATCTCTGGTACCTCCAGTCAGCGTTCCTCATACGGACTGCTGAATCGTACAGCGCAAGCCCCGCAAAGCGTGCCCACCGGAATAAAAAACTCTATGTCGTGCATCCTGCCATCGCGTGCGCCACGCTCGGCTACGACCGGCAGCAGCTCATCGAGCCGGTGCTCGGACCGTATGTCGAGACGCTCTTTGCCAGCCGGTATTTCTGGCGTGACCGGTATAAACGCGAGGTGGATGTTGTCTATGAAACCCGTGAGGGTCTCATGCCTGTAGAGATAAAATATCAGTCCAGTATCACGACGTCCGATACAAAAAATCTCCGGTACTTCATGGAAGAGCACCATGTGCCTCTCGGTATTCTTATCACAAAAGACTTCATGGAACGGCAATCCCGAAACGAAAAAGAGATCTTCTGCATTCCCGCGTGGCTCGCGCTGCTCGCACAAATCGGATCCTCGTCGCATGACTCACAGACCGCCGGGAGTCAATAATCTACGCCCGGCACAGGCATTCCCGGAAACCAGATTTGTACTTGTCGTCGCCCTGCCCGCACAAACCGTTTAACCCATACATCCACGCCCGCCCGTGGAACTCTCATCGCATGATCTCCTCAAGGATACGGGGGCAATCGGGTATGTAATCTGCCTTCCCAAACTCTCGTTCTTAAGCATGAAAATCGGCAAGCCGGTTTTCATAACTGTTTGCCTGATGCACACATCATGGTGTTTTGTACCACTTGCCGAGAGAACCGTACCCGTCCACGAGGGGGGATTTTACCTTTACGCCCGGAGAGTGTGGATGCGGTCACTGCATCGGTTCCGGGGCGGTGCTTCCCCCACGTACCGTGCGCTAACTTTACCCGCGATTTTTTATCCTGACAGGGTAATCCGGAGACTATGGAGATTGCATCACATATTCAGTTGGATGAGAACTGGAGAGTTCTTTTACAATGGCTCCCAACGGGTTGGGAACTTAAAGCACGGGAACTCGGGGCGGTGATCCGGCAACGCAAGATCCCGTCCGCAGAAATATTGCTGCGAATCCTGTTTATACACCTGGCAGAAGGTTACTCCCTGCGTGAGACCGTCATACGGGCAAAAGATGCGAAACTGGCAGATATTTCGGATGTTGCTCTGTATAAACACCTAAAGGCAAGTTCGGAATGGTTACGCTGGCTGGCTGAACGTCTCGCATGTGAACGGTATGGGATTTTCGGAAAACCATACTGGTTGAACCGGTTTTTCGTCCGCATTGTGGACTCACAGATCATTGCAGAGCATGGGAACACCGGATCTGACTGGAGATTACAGTACAGTATCGGGTTATACGGGTTCTTGTGCGATCATTTTCAGGTGACTGATCTGCATACTGGGGGGAACTTCCGGAGTTTTCCCATACGGGCAGGCTATCTTCTGATCGGGGATCAGGGATTTGATGATGTCGAAGGACTGGAGTATGTTATGAAGAATCGCGGGGATTTCCTTGTGAGGGGTTCGAGTGGGATATTCCGGTCGTTGCAGAATGAGGAGGCGGTGTCGTTCCTGCGTGAGAACGTCCGCCACCTTGAGTATGGGGAGATTGGCGATTTTGACCTGTCCTTTCGCTTCCCCAACGATCGATTGCAGAAGATCCGGGTCTGTGCCATAAAAATTTCTCCGGAAGCCGCGAGGCGTTCAGAGGACGCGACCGGACTGGGAATGAGGGGGATGCTGGAGACCCCCGGTGTCACGAACGATGAAACGACCGGACGACAGGATTTCCTGTTTGTTGTCACGTCCGTTGATCG
>JAQTSH010000331.1 GCA_028711405.1 Methanoregula sp. | reverse complement strand
GCTGGTCAGACAACAACTTCAAACCCACATAATCCCTCAACGGTCCTCCCGACTACCCCAACGAGTCCGGGACCGGGGATCGGGATAGCAGTCCTTGCAGGTATGGGTGCCTGGATGATCGCACGGAAGAAACGGTAAACGTGGGATGGATGAACCGTTATGATGGATGCAGTTTTTCCAATTACTTTTTTTTCATGAGTCTGAATCACCAACACGCATTCACGCAGGAGGTCAAACGTGCCTGATGTGAATTCCGGCATCCGGTTCGAGTGGACGATCGACTGTTCCGGAGGATGCTGCAACGATCCGCGTACCGCCAGACATACCAACCATACACCATAAAAGCATATTGCTTTAGAGAACGCAAAATAGAACAGCGAAGGTGGTAAGATGGGCAACCCGTACCTGAACAGCGATGAGACGATTCTCCTTGCAACACACAATGTAATTTCCAGTACCGTCCGGTCTGATGTGATACTCACTAACCAGCGTCTCATTCTCTCGGACAGCAGTCATACCCAATTCAGACCCAGAACACTCCCTCTTGCGGTGATCCAGACCGTCACCAGATCCGAAACCACCAACGGTGAACCGATCATCTCCCTCTCCATTGCAACCGCAGAAGGCGCCACGCAACCCATGGATCTCGTATTCTCCCAAAAACCCCGGGAACAGCGAAAACAGGAGAGTGACGAGTGGATGAAAAAACTGGGCGAGCAGGCGGCAATGGCACGTGACGACGCTGCAAAGAAAGGTATTTCGCTCACGGATCTCATCGCAGCGATCTCGCTTGATGATACCCCTGAGGTCACTCTACCGGATGGCACAACGCCTGCAACACCCTACCCGAAAAAAGGATCCGGGAAGGCATGCCGTCGTTCGTTTCCGCGCACGTCCTCTTCAAAGTTCATGATCTTCGGGATTGCAGCGATCATCATCGTGATCATTGCAGTACTGGCAGGCGCGTATATACATGCAGGTTCCGGGCTGGGAAAACAGGTCACGCCAATCGTGCCAACGACCACAGCCACAACGGTGCCAACAACCGTGCTTACAACAAGTGCAACAGCAATAACAACAACGGTTGTGACGACCGTCCCGACTACCCCCCCGGTAACAACGCCAGCATCCACTCCCACTGCTGCCATCACGATTCCACCAACCCCCACACCGGTTGTCACAAGCGTTGCCGTTTCACCATCAGGCGTCCTCATTCCTCCGACCGGTGTGTGGATCCGGGTGGAATACCCGGAGAATGCCGGGAATTTTGTCGGGAGTGTCGGTCCAGCGGGACGGCAGGTATCCGTCAATGCAACAGGGGTCTGGATGAAACAGATCCCGGCTGCCCAGACTGATATCCTTGATATTTCAGTGAAAAAACAGAGCGGTACCGGTGACCGGCTCACAATTAATGTCTACAACAATGGCGTACAGGTAAAGAGCGGCACGACAACAGTTCCATTCGGTACGGTTGAACTGCATTTCAGCCTGAAGCCGGTGCTCTCCAACGAATCAGGTTCATAATCCATTCTTACTCCATTTTTCGAGGGTTCGCTGGCAGGTTTCGGCAATCGGATCGTGTTTCCACCGCAGCAGACACACGTCCAATCCTTTTTTTATTCCGGTGTCCCATAACCGACTACAAGCAAGACCTGGCGGGATTTTTTATGTATATGCGAATTGACGGAAAGGAAGTTGCAGCAGCCAATGAGACATGGCTGGAAGTCATCAACCCGGCGACTGGTGAGGTGCTGGATCAGGTTCCAGCCGGCTCGGGATCGGATGCCAGCACCGCAGTGGAATCAGCGGAAGCGGCATTTGGTGCATGGTCAAAAAAAACCACGCGGGAACGCGGGCTGATCCTGTACCGGGCAGCTGATCTCGTGCGACACCATAACCAGGCGCTCGGTCGCCAGCTGACACTCGAACAGGGCAAACCCCTGCGGGAAGCGATTGACGAAGTCCGGGGCTGTGCCAATATTCTCGAATATTACGCGGCAATTGCCGGAAAGCCAGATGGTGAAGCCATACATCTGGGCAACGCCGGCGATTGCCTGGTCACCCGGGAACCCCTGGGCGTTTGCGCGGCGATCATCCCCTGGAACATGCCGGTGATCATCATGGGCTGGAAAACCGGTCCGGCACTCCTCGCAGGAAACACGCTTGTCCTCAAACCTGCCTCCCGTACTCCCTTAACGACCTTAAAGATCGCGGCACTCTTGCAGGATGCCGGTGTCCCCCCGGGCGTGCTCAATGTCGTGACGGGCACCGGTGAAACGGTTGGCGCAGCGCTGGTAACTCACCCGCTCGTGCAGAAGATCTCGTTCACCGGTGATTGTTCTACGGGACACCAGATCCGTGCGATGGCAGCACGGCAGAACAAAGAGATCACGCTTGAGCTCGGGGGTTCCGACCCGATGATTGTGATGGAGGATGCAGATATCGATCAGGCGGTTGACGGAGCGATCCGGGGACGGTTTTACAACGCCGGGCAGACCTGCACTGCGGTAAAACGCCTGTACCTGCACGAGAAGATCGCGACGGAATTTACAAAAAAGTTACTGGCTCGCACCGAAGCCCTGCGCGTGGGAGACGGGCTTCTGCCCGGCACCGATATCGGACCGATGACCGGGAGGGAACAACTCGCGCGTATTGCCGCACAGGTGGAGGTCGTGAAAGAAAACGAAGAAGGGACCGTCCTGTGCGGGGGTTGTACGCTTCGCGGTAACGACTATGAACGGGGATTCTTCTACCAGCCGACGCTGATCACGGATGTGGCACCGGGCACTACCCTTGTCACCGATGAGATTTTTGGTCCGGTGTTGCCGGTGATAACCATCCCCGACCTGGATGCCGCAATTGCCGAAGCGAACCGCTCGCGGTATGGACTGGGCGCGTCGGTCTGGACAAAGGATATCGGGACGGTGAACCGGGTG
>JAQTSH010000032.1 GCA_028711405.1 Methanoregula sp. | reverse complement strand
TCAATCGATCATTGCTTTGCCGCTGACCAGTGAGGACCGTACGTTCGGAGCGCTGGGCATTTATGCCGGAGAGGTGGATGCATTTGATACCGAAGAAGTTGAAATCCTCAAAGAGCTGGCGGGCAATCTGGCTTTCGGTATCATCGCGCTTCGTACGCGGATCAAGCAGGACCAGGTGGAAGAAGCGCTGAAGGACTCGTATGCCATTTTAAAAGGTGTAATCGAGAGCCCAAGAGATGTCGTGATTTTTGCCCTTGACCGGCAGTACCGGTATATTGCCTTTAATGAAAACCACCGCAGGACGATGAAGCGGATCTGGGGGGTGGATATTGCTCTGGGGATCAGCATGCCGGAATACATCAGGAACCCTGAAGATTGTAAGAAAGCGGTCATCAACTTTGATCGTGCACTCTCCGGCGAATCATTTACGGTATACGAGGAATATGGCGACACCGTGCTGGAACGCAGGTGGTACGAGGATTTCTACAACCCGATCATGGCTGAAGATGGCAATGTCATCGGGCTCACGCTGTTCCTTACCGATATTTCCGGGCGCATGCAGATGGAGGATGCGCTGCGGCAGAGCGAAAAAAAATTCCGGGATATCGTGGAAGCATCTCCTGAAATAATCTGGGAAATTGACGCAGAAGGTACTTTTACCTATATAAGTCCCAAATGCTCCGGCACGCTCGGGTATGAGCCTGAAGATCTGATCGGGAAGCCGCTATTTTTCTTGATCCCCCCTGAACATATTCCCACCATTCAGGCTGCTTTTTCTGAACACGATTATAAAAAAGGGGCAATATTTACGTTCGATGTGATCGCATGCCACCGCGAGGGACACAGGATCAACATTGAAATCCGGTCGACACCTGTGATGGACAGCCACGGGACCCTTACCGGGTTTCGCGGCATAGCTCTTGATGTCACAGAACTCAGGCGGGCAGAAGACGCATTACGGCAGGCAAGGGGCAAGCTGAACCTGTTGAATATCGTCACATTCCAGGACATCCAGACTGCTGCGTTTACCATGTCCGCCTACCAGGAACTGATACGAAAAAACCTGACCGATCCAAAAGCAAAATCGTACCTTGAGAAGGAGAATACATCTCTCCAGAAAATTATTGATTCCTTAAATTTTGCGAAGAATTACCAGGAGATGGGAATACACCATCCCTGTTGGCATAATGTTAACCAGGTCTTTCTTTTTGCTATCTCGCACCTTGATTTCCTGCACATACAACGAAACATCAGCCTTGACAGTCTTGAGATCTATGCAGATTCCCTGCTGGAGAAAGTCTTTGTCAATCTTATGGAGAACGTGCTCAGGCACGGTATCCGTGCAACAGAGGTGACAATCCGGTACAGGGAAAACCCAGACGGGCTCGAGCTCATCATTGAAGACAACGGGGTGGGTATTCCCCCTGAAGAGAAACATATGATCTTTGACCGGGGTTACGGGAAAAACACGGGTCTTGGACTGTTCCTGGTCCGGGAAGTCCTGTCCATTACCGGCATGACAATAAAAGAGACCGGAGAACCTGGCAAAGGTGCCCGGTTTGAGATTGAGGTACCAACAGGAGGTTACCGGTTCACAGATACACACTGAAAAATTGGTTCTGATACGTGAGCGGGTGGTAACCGGTTTTACACCTCATTAAATTCCCAATCTCCCGTCAGCTTACCAGAACCTCCGCATCTACGTTTCATGTAAATTATCCCCTTTTGCATACGATATTTTAATTGCTGGGGACTAACAATCAGAACTGTGCTAATACATGCGCATATGCCTGATTGGCGAGGTGCTTTTTGTGGATAATCCCCTGAAATACCATTTTACATGGGACCTGCTCGGCGATCTCACAAAAGGTCGCCCGAACCTGGGACCTCTAATCCGTCTGGAAGTGTATCGCCTCATGATGTTCACTCTCCGCGATACTCTCGAGCGGGAGGTTGGAACTGGGGCTTCCGACCGGATCTTTTACCATTCGGGGAACCTTGCCGGACAGGAGTTATACCGCCATGTGATTAAGGATGCACCAAATCTACCTGCGTTCGTGAATGCCGTGCAGGAAGCCATGAAATCCCTGAACATCGGTATATTCCGGGTTGAAAAAGCCGACCCGGAGAAAGGTGTATTCGTATTCACGGTCTCTGAAGATGTCGATTGCTCGGGACTTCCCGAACTTGGCTACGGGGTCTGTACCTATGATGAGGGATTCATCTCTGGACTCATGGAAAGTTTCACCGGTAAAAAATTCCGGGTTAAAGAGGTCGATTGCTGGTGCACCGGCGATCGGACGTGCCGGTTCACCGTTGATCGGATAGAATGAGCCGGATTTACAGGAAAACCAGGTACTCCTATGAGTGGAGGTGAGAATGAAACGGGGAGTAAAGGGACAATTCTGGAGAGCGATGCGGCATCAGTACTGGACGTGATTTGCCAAGTGCTGGAGACCGGCACGTTCGATTCATCCCACCTGCCCAAGGACCCGGTAATACGAAAGCGACTTGAGAAGACTGTGATCGCCATTGGAGCGGTTCAGAACTTCGCGCTCTGCCTGAGTAAGGGAGATCTCGATTCCCGGCTGGATGTGAAAGGGATCTCCGCAGGCTGTCTCAAATCCCTGCAGTCAAACCTCAGACACCTGACCTGGCAGGCACAGCAGATCGCAGCGGGGGATTTTTCCCAGCGTGTCGATTTCATGGGTGAGTTCTCGGAGGCATTCAACCATATGATCAGGGCTCTGGATGCAGCCCGGGCGGAAATGAAACAACGCGAACGGGAACTCTCCAGCCTGAATGCCCGGTTATTAACGGAAGTGACAGTTCGCCGGCAGATGGAGGACTCCCTGCGTGAAAGCGAGGAAAAGTTCCGTGGCGTAGCTGAACGGAGTTCAGACATTATAATGCTCACGGATAAAAGAGGTCAGACAACGTATATCGCCCCTTCGGTCAGGGGAATTCTTGGATACAATGTCGATGAAGTCGTAGGGAAAATGCCGGGGGATCTCGTACATCCCGATGATCTGGATTCCGTCTATGAACTCATACGAAAAAATGCAGCAGGGGAAGCAAAAACAAAGGAAATTGAAGTACGTGTCCGGAAAAAAGACGGCGATTATGCAATTCTGGATATCTCCGTGTCCCCTGTTATCGAAGGAGGTATTTTCTCTGGAATGCAGGTGATTGGCAGGGATATTACCGACCGGAAAAAGGCTGAAAAAGAAGAGCGGCTGACCCGTGAGCGGTTTGAGACGCTGGTGAAGATTTCCGAGATGCGGGATGCCAGCGAACTGGAGTTATCCGAGTGTGTCCTGAATGCAGCGTGCCGGATGACCAGAAGCACACTTGCTTTCATAGGAACGATAACGCCGGACGAATCGGTGATGGATATTATCACGTGGTCGAGGTCAACTATGCAGGACTGCAAGGTTGCTGAATCGCCGCTCCATTTCCCGGTACAAAAAGCCGGCATATGGGCGGATGCCATACGGACGCGGAAACCGAAGATCGTCAACCATTATACTGCACCTCATCCCGGCAAGAAAGGGTTGCCGGAGGGGCATGTCAGGATCACGCGGTTCCTCTCGCTCCCGATACTTGACAACGGGAAGGTCGTGATGGTTGCTGCGGTTGCCAACAAGCCGGAGGAATACGACGATGCCGATGTCACCCGCCTGACGCTCCTGATGCAGGGTGTGTGGGGAAATCTCCAGAGACGGAGATCGGAAGAAGCCCTGAAAAAGAGCGAGGAGCAGTACCGTGTCCTGTTTGAAGAGTCCCCCATCTCGCTCTGGGAAGAAGACTTTTCAGATATCAAAGTCTGGATTGATGCAAAAATACATGAAAATGTCAGGGATTTCAGAACCTGGCTCGATAGCCACCCGGAGGACGTTACCGGCTGTGCCATCATGGTGAGGGTTACGCATATTAACCGGGCAACGATGGCACTGTTCGGAGCAGCATCCCACAATGAATTCTCTCACGGACTATCGGGAATCTTCACTGAAGACTCCTATGATGTGTTCCGGGAAGAGATCATTGCACTCGCTGAGGGAAAGAACGAATTTGAGGGGGAGGCACAAATCCAAACCCTGAACGGGGAGAGAAAAATCGTCCTCATTAAAATGACGGTGGTTCCTGGATATGAACAGACATTCTCTAAGATCTTAATATCTATTATTGACATCAGCGACCTTAAGCGGATTGACAAGGCATTGCGGCAGGCAAACAAGCAATTAAACCTTCTCTCCAGCATCACCCGGCACGATATCCTCAATCAACTGATGGCGCTCAAGGGATATCTTGAACTGTCACAGAGAGTTATTGACAACCCGGAAACATTATCCGGATATATCAAAAAAGAACAACAAGCCGCGAATACTATCGAACACCAGATCACGTTCACGCGGGATTACCAGGAACTGGGGGTCGCAGCACCCGAATGGCAGAACGTGAACGCGAGTATAAAAAAAGCGGTCGCCGGGCTGCTGATGAGGGACATCCATGTCGATGTCGACGCTAAAAATCCGGAGATCTTCGCTGACCGGCTTTTCGAGAAGGTATTCTACAACCTGATCGACAACGCCCTCCGTTATGGCGGTGAGGAGATGAAGACGATCCGGTTCTCATCACAGGAGTCAAATGCAAGTCTCACGATCCTCTGCGAAGATGATGGCGTGGGGATCTCTCCAGATGAGAAAAAGCACCTTTTCGTCCGGGGTTTCGGGAAGAACACCGGACTCGGTCTGTTTCTCTCCCGTGAAATCCTGTTGATCACGGGTATCACAATCACCGAGAACGGCACTCAGGGAAAAGGTGCACGGTTCGAGATCACAGTACCGAAAGGGATGTGGCGGATGAAAGGAGTGAATGAATGATGGCAGAAAAAATCCGGGTCCTCTATGTCGATGACGAATCCGCCCTTCTCGAACTCTGCAAGGTGTTCCTCGAACGTTCCGGAAATTTCATTGTAACAACATCAACAGGTGCACCAGAAGCGCTCCGGATGCTTGAACTCGCGAGGTTTGACGCAATTATCTCCGACTACCAGATGCCGGAGATGGACGGTATAGAGTTCTTGAAAGTCATCCGGGGACGGGGAGACACAACACCCTTCATCATCTTTACCGGAAAAGGGAGGGAAGAGGTGGTGATCGAAGCCCTGAACAGCGGGGCGGATCATTACATCCAGAAAGGCGGAGAACCAAAGTCACAATTCACCGAACTGGCGCATAAGATCAGAAGGGCAGTAGAACACCAGAGGGATGAGAAGACTCTCCAGAAGAGCCAGGTCCAACTCGCTGAAGCGATGGATCTCGCACATATTGCACATTGGGAGTTTGATGTTGCATCAGGCATCTTTACCTTCAATGACCGGTTCTACGCTTTGTATGGCACTACTGCAGAGCGGGAGGGAGGTTACGAGATGCCCGCCAATGTATACGTACGGGAATTCGTTCACCCGGATGAACAGGACGTAGTCTCCGATGAAGTGCAAAACGCGATAGATGCCACTGACCCGAACTATACGAGACAAATCGAGCACCGGATTATCCGCAGGGATGGGGAGATCCGACATATCATCGTGAGGTTTGGAATTACGAAGGATGCTCGCGGCAGAACGATCAAAACCCACGGGGCGAACCAGGACATCACCGACCGAAAGAAAGCGGAAGAATCTCTGCAGAAGAGCGAGGAACGATACCGGGCATTGTTTGACGGTATCAATAACGGCGTGGCAGTCTATGAAGTCAGAGATAACGGTCGGGACTTTATTTTCAAGGATTTTAACCGCGCCGGAGAGAGGATCGACAATGACAAGCGTGAACGGTTAATTGGCAAAAGTCTCTTTGCCATGCGTCCCGGTGTGGAGCAATTTGGTCTGGTTGAAGTATTACGGCGGGTATGGCAGACCGGAAAACCGGAGTCTTACCCGGTGGCTCTGTATACTGATAAGCAGTTGACGGGTTGGTATGATAATTATATTTACAAACTACCATCAGGGGAAATAGTCGCAGTTTTCGACAACGTTGCCACCCAAAAGAAGGCGGAAGCAGCACTGCGTGAGAGCGAGGAACGATACCGGGCGATTGTTGAAGACCAGACAGAATTCATTTGCCGGTTTACTCCTGATGGCAGGCTCACGTTTGTCAATGATGCATACTGCCGGTATTTTGATCTCGATAAAGACCAATGCCTTGCTCGACCCCAATTAGTTCTATTACCTCCCGAAGATGCCCAGATAATGAAGAAGCACCTTGCCTCGCTCACACCACAGAATCCGGTTGCTGCAATCGAACACCGGATTATCATGTCATCAGGAGAAATCCGCTGGCAGCGGTGGAACGACCGGGCAATCTTTGGGGAGAATGGGAAGGTTATTGAATACCAGTCAGTCGGAAGAGATATCACCGAAATCAAGAACGCAGAGAAATCTCTCATAGAGCGCGAGGCATATTACCGCACTATCTTTGAGAACACCGGGACAGCATCAGTCATTCTTGAAGAAGACACCACGATCAGCCTCGCCAATGCAGAGTTTGCAAACCTATGCGGATATTCCCGTGAGGAAATTGAAGGGAAGAAGCGCTGGACGGAATTTGTCGTAAAGGAGGATCTTGATTGGATGCTCGCCCAGCACCATCTCCGCAGAAAAGAACGGAAGAACGCGGAACGGAATTATGAGTTCAGGTTCGTAAGAAAGAATGGGGAAATCCGCACTATCTACCTCTCGATCGACGTTATTCCGGGCACAAAAAAGAGCATTGCATCTCTTCTCGATATCACCGAACGCAAACGGGCGGAAGATGCCATCCATACTTTCAGCGCGTATAACCGGAGCCTGATTGATGCAAGCCTGGACCCGCTTGTCACAATTGATGATAATGGCAGGATATCCGATGTGAACCTCGCCACGGAACAGGCAACCGGTTACTCAAGAGAAGAACTGATTGGTACTGATTTCTCGGACTATTTTACTGAGCCGGAGAAAGCGAGAGAGGGGTATCTCCGGGTGTTCAGTGACGGAACTGTCCGCGATTACCCGCTGGAGATCCGACACAAGGATGGTCATATTACCCCGGTTCAGTACAACGCCACCGTATTTCGTGATCAAGAGGGTAATGTCAGGGGTGTCTTTGCCGCTGCACGGGACATCACCGAACGCAAAAAGGCGGAAGAGGCGCTGCGGGAGAGTGAGAACCGGTTCCATGTTTTATTTGAACAGTCACCGATCCCCTACCAGTCACTCGATGCCGACGGGCGGTTCCTTGAAGCGAACGATGCATGGCTTAAGTCCCTGGGGTACACCCGCGAAGAGGCAATTGGTCACTGGTTTGGGGAGTTCCTTGCACCGGAGCAGGTAGAACTCTTCCGGCAGCGGTTCCCCATCTTCAAGCAGGTTGGGAGAGTCAATAACGTCGAGTTCCTGATGCAGCGCAAGGACGGGAGCAGGATTCTGGCATCCTTTGACGGAAGGATTGGACACCATCCCGACGGTTCGTTCCGGCAGACACACTGTGTGTGGAGAGATATCACTGAACAAAGGCATGCCGAGGAAGCACTGCGGATAAGCGAGGAGAAATACCGTAACGTGTTCGATTGGGCAAACGATGCGATTTTATTGCATACCCTGACCGTAGAGGGGTCACCAGGACGGTTCATTGAAGTGAACCAAGTTGCGTGCCGCATGCTCGGGTACAGCAAGGAAGAACTGCTTTCCATGGGTCCCGTGGATATTGTCCCGCTCACACTTCATCCACAACTTGGAGATATTATCCGGCAGGCACAAACAAAGGACTCATTTCTTATTGAGTCGCGGGTCCTGCGTAAAGACGGGACAACCGTTCCGGTTGAATCAAGTATCCACTTTGTGAATTATCAAGGAAAGAGGATCTGGATCTCCCACATCCGTGATATTACTGAGCGCAAGCAGGCGGAAACGGAACTTGCCCGGGTGAACCGTGCGCTGCGGATGCTCACTGACTCCAACCAGGCGCTGGTTCACAACACGGATGAAGCACTGTTGATGAACGAGATCTGCCGGATCGCCGTTGAGGTGGGCGGTTACCGCATGGCATGGATCGGGTTTGCGGAACAGGACGAGGCAAAGACTGTGCGCCCGGTTGCTCATGCTGGCTTTGAGTCGGGATATATCGAGTCTGCCCACATTACCTGGGCGGATTCCGAACGCGGTCGAGGCCCGGGCGGTACCGCGATCCGTACAGGACAGCTGTCCATGGCACGCAACATTTCCATGGACCCTGCCTTCGCTCCCTGGAGGGCGGATGCCATTTTGCGCGGCTATCAATCGGTCATTGTCTTGCCGCTGACCGGTGAGGGGCGGACATTTGGAGCGCTGGCAATCTATGCCAGGGAGCCGGATGCATTCAACACAGAAGAAGTTGAAATCCTCAAAGAGCTGGCGGGGGATCTGGCTTTTGGCATCACCGCACTGCGTACGCGAGTCAAGAGGGATCAGGCAGAGGAAACAATCCGGGATCTCAACGCGTATAACCGGAGCTTGATCGAAGCCAGCCCGGACCCGCTTGTCACAATTGATGATAATGGCAGGATATCCGATGTGAACCTCGCCACGGAACAGGCAACCGGTTTCTCAAGTGAAGAACTGATCGGTACTGATTTCTCGGACTATTTTACTGAGCCGGAGAAAGCAAAGGAGGGGTATCTCCGGGTGTTCACTGACGGAACTGTCCGCGATTACCCGCTGGAGATCCGGCACAAGGATGGTCATATTACCCCGGTTCAGTACAATGCGACCGTATATCGTGATCAAGATGGAAATGTCAGGGGTGTCTTTGCCGCTGCACGGGACGTTACCGAACGTAACAAGGCAGAAGGAGCCTTAAAAGAGAGTGAGAATACACTGAATGCCGTTATCCGGGGCTCACCAATACCGCAATTCGTGATTGACAGCAGCCACCGGGTTATCCACTGGAACGCAGCACTTGAGGAACACAGCGGAATAAACGCCAATGAAATTATCGGGACAAACCAGCAGTGGCGTGCATTCTATACTCACGAACGTCCCTGCATGGCAGATCTCCTTGTGGACGGTGCAATAGAGAAAATTCCCAGGTGGTATGAAGGGAAATATTCGAAATCCTCTTGTATCGAAGGCGCCTATGAAGCAACGGATTTTTTCCCGCATATGGGTCCATCTGGGGTATGGTTGTATTTCACTGCCGCACCGATCAGGGATATTGATGGCAGGGTAATCGGTGCAGTGGAGACACTGGAGGATATCACCGGACGTAAAAATGCAGAGATAACCGTCCAAAAACTCCTCCAGTTCCAGAACAGTGCCCTTATGAATGCCAATGTTCTGCTCTTTGTCATCGATCCCCAGGGTATCGTGAAGATATGGAACAAAGCAGCTGAAAGGATTACCGGGTACAAGGCAGGAGAGGTTGTCGGCAGTAATACAATCTGGAGACAACTGTATCCAGAAAAAGAATACCGCCAGCAGATCACGGGAACGATCCTGCGTATCATTAAAGATAACAACTTCCTGGAAAACCTTGAGACCCTGGTTCTGTGCAGGAATGGCGATAAAAAGACAATCTCGTGGAACACGCGGGCGATAACTGATGAAACGGCGGAATTGTCAGGGTATATTGCAATTGGCATTGATATCACCGAGCGCAAAATGGCGGAAGATGCGCTGCGGGAAAGCGATAATCGGTATCGCCAGCTTGTGGACAATACCGATACGGGTTTCGTGGTGATCGATGAAAGGGGAATTGTCATAGAAGCGAATGAACCTTACATGCGCCTGATCGGTGTGGAAAAAAGAGAGGAGATTATCGGGCAATCAGTGATTGACTGGACCGCACCCGAGGCACAGGACAGCAACGCAGCAGCGGTTGCCCTCTGTGCCCGGCAGGGCTTTATTCAGGACTTTGAAACGATCTACCTGCACCGGAACGGGACGCACATCCACATCATCATCAATGCGACAATGCATGAAACACCCGGTGGGAAACGTATCGTCACGTTCTGCCGCAACATCACCGAGCGCAAGAAGGCAGAAGAGGTGCTGCGGGAGAGCCGTGAACAATACAAGCAGCTTGTCGAGAACATCAGTGACATTATTTTCATGCTGGATCTGAAGGGAACAATCACGTACATAAGCCCCGTTGTCCAGCGATTGTCTGGCTATACTGCCCCAGAAGTGATCGGTCAGCACTTCTCCCGGTTTGTTCATCATGAAGACATCCCCCGGGTCATCGACGGGTTCAGACGCAGGGTAGACGGGGTGTATGGGGCAAATGAATTCAGGATCCTTACCAAGGACGGTAGCGAGCGGTATGTCCGCACCACCCAGACGCCGAGGATAAAAGATGGCGTGGTCACCGGGTTCAATTATACCATGACAGATTACACCGAGCGCAGGAAGGTGGAGGTGGCACTCAAGGAGAGCGAGGAGCGATACCGGACCATCATAGATACAGCACAGGAAGGGATATGGGCATTAGACCGCAATTTCCATATCAACTACATCAATGAGAAGATGGCGGGGATGCTTGGGTATACCCAAAATGAGATGCTTGGCAGATCCTTCACGGAATTTATTCCGGAAGACGAATTATCTCATGCGAATGTACAGGTGGAATTGAGGAGGGCGGGTGTGAGGGAAACATATGAGCTGAGATTCCGGCACCGGAATGGTGATATACTGACCATGCTCACATCCTCTTCAACCCTCTATGGTCCCGACAGAACATTTTCCGGCTCATTTTCCATGTTCACCGATATTACGGAGCGTAAGCGGGCGGAAGAAGCGCTCCGCCAGGTGTATAAGAAGCTCAACCTGCTCGCGAGCATCACCCGCCACGATATCCTCAACCAGCTCCTGGCACTCGATGGTTACCTCGAACTTTCCCAGGACTCCCTAGGCGATCCCCAAAAATTGTCAGAATTTATCAAAAAAGCACAGCAGGCTGCTGCAACAATCGAGAAGCAGATCACGTTCACCCGCGACTACCAGGAGATGGGAGTGAACGCACCGGGATGGCAGAACGTAAAGGCAGGTATAGCGCAGGCACAGGAACGACTGCCCCTGAAAGATGTCAGTATCTCCGTTGACAGCAGAGATCTTGAAATTTTTGCCGACCCGCTCTTCCTTAAGGTGTTCTACAACCTCTTTGACAACGCCCTCCGCCATGGGGGAGAGCAACTGACGTCAGTACATATTACCTCACAGGAATCAGATACGAGCCTTACGATCATCTGCGAGGATGACGGCGTGGGCATTCCGGTGGAGGACAAGAAAAAACTTTTCCGGAAAGGGTTTGGCAAGCATACCGGTCTCGGATTGTTTCTCTCCCGCGAGATCCTCTCAATCACCGGCATCACGATTACTGAGAACGGGATACCGGGCAAAGGTGCACGGTTTGAAATCACCGTCCCCAAAGGGATGTACCGGTTGAAGGGAGCACATGAGTGATGGCTGCATAAACGAAAGGCACGGGTCATGACCCCCTGCACCTGCCATCATAACACGCCCCGGTCTGTGCCGCGTGCAACAAATGCATCACAGATTTCGCACCCTTGAATAATTGCAAACAAACCCTGAATTTTTAACGAAAAAAGCTTAAATATATATCTTAGTATACTATATCTTATAAGCATAATGCAAATACCACCTTTAGTTGGAAGCCG
>JAQTSH010000330.1 GCA_028711405.1 Methanoregula sp. | reverse complement strand
ATGTGGGGGGTCGGATGGGGACAGAGCGATCCCAGGTGACCCCCCCTCCCCTGGGGGTGGGTGTTGGTGCCGATCCCCCCCATGTCGCGAACCCTGTACTCTCATCCCCTTTCTGGCAACAAAGCGGTAGACAACCCCCGGATCAGGTCTTTTTCCGGGAAAAATTTCCGGAACTTTCGTGCATGCCCGGAAAAATTTCCCGGAGGTTTTTCGCAGTCAGAGCATCAACGAAACTGCCCCGCGGCATTTTCTTGACGATGTATGTAAAGCGGGTGGTTCACCGTAGGTTTTCGTCAAGGAGCCAGCCCTGTCGCGAAGGTGTCCACAAAAAAATCCCGTCGCGTGTGTATTCAAACGAGCGGGAACGCAGGCAAAAACAATTCGATCTGAACAGATCGTGCAGCGTAAAAAATCTCAAAAAAAAGCAGAAATATTGGGGAGTTCAGACCTGCTGTTTCGCGCGGAAACGGTTCCTGACCTTTTCAGAGAAGAATTTTCCGACAGCAGGAGCACTGATGAGATCTGCGTATACCTTGGAAGGGACACTCGAGTATTGATAAACGAGTCCTGAATGGAATTCGATCTCCATATTCTTTCGATCGGTATCGTAGCCCACGGACCTCAGGATTGTAGATTGAACTGGTTGTCTTTCCAAAAGATATCACCACTAGTTTATTGGAGCGCTGAGGGGATAATAGTTAGTGATACAATTGATAAGATAAAAAAATTTCATCCGATTGGATATAAAACTATTCTATCCGGGAAAACCGATCTGCGTGAACCTGGCAGCAACAAAATTGTTTCCTCGTTTTTTTGGTCGGCACGTCAAGTCGGGTTTTCCCGCGCTGCCATTTTAAAAAACCTGCGTAGCCAGGTTATTCCCTGCTGTTACATGCGGATGACACATTCTTACTTTCTAACGACCGGAGGAACATATCCCGTAAGTGAGAAATGAAGTAAATTCCCGTGCCTGCCCGTAGCGATGGATACGCAGGACAGGT
Source organism: Methanoregula sp. (assembly GCA_028711405.1). Taxonomy (GTDB): domain Archaea; phylum Halobacteriota; class Methanomicrobia; order Methanomicrobiales; family Methanospirillaceae; genus Methanoregula. The sequence goes on along the minus strand of JAQTSH010000330.1, from coordinate 1,938 downwards.
ATGATTGCGTAAACATCCCGGTCGTCATCCCGGAAGTACCGTGCCAGGCAGGGTTTTTAGGATGATGATGCTTCTCGTGAGGATTGCAGTTCCGGTACAGGACGGGTCAGGAGACGAAAATACATTCCGGATGTCACACCTGTGGCTTGCAGCATTTCCTGTTGTCCTTATCCGCCATTCGCTCCAGTTGGCTGTGTCCCCGGCACGGAATGCCCGGGCATATTTGTAGAAATTTCGCAGGAATTCAGCCCGGTTCCGGTACAGTTCCGCCCGCGGGCTTTCCGGGTTCCAGGAGAACAGGTCATAATACGGGGAGACTGTCGCCTGCCGGGCGATAATGTCCTCAAGCGAGACCCGGTCTGCATTTTTCAGCATGTCGTACATTGCAAGAAACGTCGTCGTCCGCCCCTCTCCGGCACGGCAGTGGAAGTGCAGCCAGTTATCATTGTCCAGGGTACGGGTGAACGCGATAAACCGGTCAACATCCTCATCTCCAGGTTGCATGTGGTCGGTCACCGTCAGGCGATAATACCGGATACCGTAGTGTTCTGCCAGTTCCTGTTCACTGTACACAACACTCGTCTTAATTTCGGTTCCCGTGTCAGGTGTTCCGCTCTTGACTGCCTGAGCATCAAAGAGAATGGTTGTGGTGTTTAAGGTTAGTGCCGCCAAGCGAACCCGTTCATCCTGGAGTGTCTCGTCATGGGTCTTCCCGATATTGCCCCAGTCGTTTTCGGCATACCATGTGATCGGCGCTCCGTTGAAAAAGCCGTGCGATTCCTGGCGAAGATCAACGATAGTGACATTCCCACCCAGCTGTTGTTTGAGCCAGATGAGCGACGCTTCTGAGAATTCTCCGCTCCCGGAAGCATGTAGTGTATCGATCCCGCTGGTGTTGATGGAGTGTATCCACGTTATCTGGTTGGTCGATGTGATCGCAGTGATCATATGATTCGTGCCAGTCGTATTTTTCTCGATGGTCGAACGGTTCTCGTTGCATATTCTCTCCATAATCATATCGGAAGTGCGGAAATTCTTTAAAGTACTGTTGTCAGCTGGTGCATCCCTGACGAGAATTACTACTTTTTCCGGGATACCGGGATCAGTCGTTACGGCAGCATGTGCACTGCTGCCAGACACAAACAGGCATAGAATACAACCGAGGGATACTACAAGGAGAGTTAGGTGTCCTGAGGGTCTACGTGGAAGAGGGATTGTCATATGAGGGAAAGTCTCGCGTCTGTTGGGTCCTGCTTCGGCTATTTTCTATTGAGTGTATCATTTCTTCCGAGAATTTAATGGTTTGTGTGCGGGGAAGAGAAAGAATTGGCAGAAAGAAACACCTATGATGTGCGCGGCAGAACAAACCCCGATGAACCGTCCTGGTTCAGGGAAGATGTGATGAAAATAACGAAGCTGGTTTTCATGCCAAATGAAATTTAACAAACTGCTCATGCTCGAATCGTAGCATTATTTTTCCTCCACCTGGTTGGAATCACGCGTCCCTCTTGATGGTGATCACATGACTGAAAAACCAGGATTTTTTTACTTTATCGGGCGCGATCCGGGTTTGGTAATGCATGACGGCGTTTTCGTCCTGGTGTCCCTTCATGATTTTAAATATCTGAAAAACTAACATTACGTAAACATGGATGATGCAGTTGAAGTTGCCCGCCTGCTCGATATCCTCGGAAACCGGAACCGGCGCCGCATCATTGAACTACTGCGACAGAAACCGTGTTTCGTCACCGAGATTTCGCACACGCTGATGCTCTCGCCCAAAGCGGTGATCGAACACCTCCAGCTGATGGAGAGAGAATCCATCCTCACCTGCGAGATTGATACCCGGCGGCGAAAATACTACTACCTCGCTAATGACATCCTCGTTGATGTCAACTTGCAGAGTATGCAGAGCGGGATGATGCTCGCGGCGGAAGC
>JAQTSH010000329.1 GCA_028711405.1 Methanoregula sp. | reverse complement strand
TTCCCGGGCATTCCGCTGCTCTGCCTGATCCTCTTCTCGCTCTTACTTCTGGTCTTTGTCATCGGTTCATGGATGGAAGGGCTGATCGTCGAGACCTTTTCGAACTACATTATCGCACCGTTCTTGGCATGGGGACTGTCCCCGTTCTTTGAGCGGATCGGTTTTTCCGTCCTTGTCGCGCTGGAAGCAGGGTTGGGCATCGCATTCCCATTCGTCTTCACGTTCTATGTCGGGCTTTCCCTGATTGAGGATACGGGATACATGACACGGGCGGCATTTCTGGCTGACCGCGCGATGCACCGCATCGGACTGCACGGCGAGGCGATCATCCCGATGGTCATCGGGTTTGGCTGTACCGTACCCGCTGTCCTGAGCCTGCGGGTTTTAAAGACCCGGCGCGAGCAGACCATCGCCGCCTTCCTCATCACAATGGTGCCCTGCTCTGCCCGGACCGTGGTGATCGCGGGCATCGTCGCCGCATTTGTCGGGATTGTCTGGGCATTCTCGATCTACCTGATCGTCTTTCTTCTGATCATCCTCACCGCGATTGGGATCTCCCGTATGACACCTGGCGACCAATTTGGGATGATTGTCGAGATGGCACCCCTGAAGATGCCCCGCGCAAGCTTTATTCTAAGAAAGTCATGGCTCCGGATCAAGGAATTCCTCTTCATTGCCATGCCGATGCTGATCGTGACGAGTATCGCGCTGGGTCTGTTCCAGTACTTCGGGTGGATCGATGCGTTCCAGCACCTCGTCGCTCCCATCACGGTCACGCTTCTCGGTCTTCCGGCATATGCTTCGACAGCGCTCCTGTTCGGGATCTTCAGGAAAGAACTCGCGTTCGAGACCCTCGCGGTGCTTGCCGGCACTGCGGATCTTGGGGCGGTCATGACCTCAGTCCAGCTCTACACCTTCGCTCTTGTGAGCGTCCTTTTCGTCCCCTGTATCTCAACAATTGCCGTGCTGTACCGGCAGATGGGTGCAAGGATTACGATTCTCGCATCTGCCTACACAGTAATGCTGGGCATACTGATAGGAGTGCTTATAAACATTCTGATGAAATAATCAAACTATAAATGTACATTTACAAGACGGGTATTGCACAGGTTGACGGAATATCCGGGGGTATTGAAGCAGGCACCAATATCCTCCTGCTTGCCCCGTCCATGAGTTCTGCCGAGCAGCTGGCATATGCACTCATCAAACCCGTTCAGGGAGAATTTTCTATCGTTCTTTCGACGAATGAACGGGCAGCGGAAGTCGTGGATTTCTTCAAATTCGCCGGGTGCGATAAACGCTTTGTCGGGGTCATTGACGCCATCACGAAGAGCTCGACCCCGGGTATCGCGGATACCCCGCGACTGATGTTTGTCTCAAGTCCCACCGATCTGACCGGTATCGGGATCAAATTCTCCAATATGATCGAATCGATCTTCGAAGGGACGTTCTCGGACGGTGAGGCGGGGTTGTTCCCTCCCCCCATCCGGTTTTGCGTCAATTCGATCTCCACACTTCTGATGTACCGCAAGCTCGAAGTATTATACCAGTTCCTTCACATACTTACGGCGAAGCAAAGAAAAATTGAAGGGTTCGCCTTGTACCTGCTCAACAACGAGTCGTTCGATGACCGGACCCTGTCCCTCATCAAACAGCTGATGAACGGCGTGATTGAGGTTAAAGTCGATGGAAATGACAATTATTTCCGTGTTTTGGGCTTAAAAGGCGTGAAAGCAGACTGGCTGAAATTCTCGGTCAATAAGGGACAGGTGACCATACTACCATGATATCTACAGGAATGGCAGGGATTGATGATATGCTGGGCGGGGGCATACCGCGAGGGAGTAAAGTCCTCTACAGCATGGAGCCCGGTGTGAACGGACAGCTCTTCATGATCTCGACGATTTATGAAGCCCTCGCAAAGGATCTGTCGTGTCTGGTGATCCTCCCTCACACCACTGTGGATGCGTTCATGCACGACGCTGCGAATATGCGGGGGACGAAACTGGAACTCACAGAGAAGAAGATCGCGTTCATTGACATGATCGACCGGGAACGGATCCAGCGGAGTGCCCCGACCCGTGCTGCCGCAGAGAACGAGTGGCGGGCACGGATCACGAAGCTCTGCAAAGAGAACCAGGTCGAAGTGATCTTCGGGTACTTCGATGTGATCTACGAGGATTTCGGGCTGGAGGCAGGGTTCAACCTGTTTGCCGCCCACAACCCGGGCAACTCTCCCACGGTTATTCTTGAGCACCTCAATTTTGAGGGCGACCAGATCCTGAACCGGTTCATCGATAAGCTCTCGTTCGATCTCGTCATCTCCATCAAAGCCTCGTTTGGCAAACAGCCGCACTTCAACTTTTTTACGATCGTGCATACCTCCTGGGCACCCTTGCAGAAGCGCGCGGTTCCCTTCATCATCTCCAACGGTAGGATCGTTCCCTATATCCCGAAGATTATCGTCACCGGTCCGCCGGAGTCCGGTAAATCAACCTTTGTCGCGAGTGTCTCCGAACGCGGGCAATCGGTTGACCGCCCGGGACTGTCAGGGAGTTCCACCACGGTCGCGATGGACTTTGGCTGGATGCACTGGAAGGACTTTGACATAACGCTGTACGGGACGCCCGGTCAGCCCCGGTTTGATCTCCTGTTCCCGATGCTGTTAAAAAATGCGATGGGTGCCGTCATCGTCATTGACGCGACGAAACCCGACAGCCTGCCAAGGGCGAAGCACCTCATCAGCCTGGTACAGGAACGCCGTATGCCGATGGTCATTGCCGCCAATAAGAGCGACCTGCCTGACCGCATGGGAGAGGCAGAGATCCGGATTGCGCTCGCACTCGATAAAGAGGTCCCGGTCTTCTTTATCTCCTCAAAGAAGAAGGATGACGTGCGGTTTGTCCTTGAATCCCTCGTAGACTTCATCACCCAGTATCCCTATTAGACCGGG
>JAQTSH010000328.1 GCA_028711405.1 Methanoregula sp. | reverse complement strand
GCAGACGGGGCTGGGATATAGACGAGCGTGTCCCCGACAATGATCAGTTCGCCCGGCGGTCTCCCTTTTGCGACAGAATGGGCGTTATAGAGCCGGACCGCTCCGTCCCGGGAATTTTCACTATCGAATTTCTGGATATGGATAACGTACAGGCGTCCATCCATATCCGAGATGGTATAGCTCTTCCCTGTGGTAGCACCCGGGTAATGGAGTGATGAATTGATGGAACCAACGACCGTGAGTCCCGCATTGTGTGCCGCATCGCTGATGATGTCCCCGGTGATGATCTGGTAGGGTTCATGAGTCGAAAAGACCAGAATCGCCCCAATCGGGATAGCGATAACGAGGATGATGATGGCAATGGCTGCCCATGCCTCCTTCTCAATCTTTGTCATAGCACTCCTCCTTTTGGTAAAGCGAACAGTGACGTGACATTTCGCTTCACACCTCCTTTTCCGTGGTCTCAACCCAGCCGGGCTTCTTCATCTTCAGGAAGATCAATGGCGGCACGGCTAAGAGGAACGTACCGATCAGTAACCCGACAACATACTCTGCGGTCTGCAAGGGGGTCGTGTTACCGGTTGGCATGAACCCGGCAACCGCCGCGAGAATGACCCCGACGATTCCCATGCCCCCGATGATCCATATTCCTGGCATGCCTCCGGGGATCCTGAATGGTCTCGGGGCATCCGGTCGGGTGTACCGGAGCTTGATAAGAGATGCAAAGACCAGCAGGTACACAATACAGAGCAGCTCCACCGTGATCGCGGTGAGGACCCAGTACGCCTGGTTGACCGAGGGCAAAAAGACATAGAGCAGGGATATAAACGACCCGATAAGTGCCTGTATGACAAGCACAGCAACAGGTGACCCATACTTGTTGGTCTTATTAAAGAGCGGGGGCAGATTTCCATGCTCAGCGACAACCCCAAGCCCTTTTGCCGGTCCGATAAGCCAGGCAGTAAGTGAGACCACCCCGCCGATCGTGATCAGCACCGCCATTGGTGCGACCGCCCACGGGATCTGGAGGGTGGTGAAGAAGTACTGGATCGCCTGCATGACACCCCCCGCGAGGTTCAGGCTTGTCGCAGGAATGACAAACGCAATCGCGAGCGTGGCAAGGACGGTACAGGCAAATATCAGGACTGCCGATAATGCCATCGCCCTCGGGTAGTCCCGTGACGGGTTCCTCGTCTCAAGGGCATGGAACCCTGCCATCTCCATACCCGCAAAGAGCAAAATGACCGTTGCAAAGTAGGGGAATGTAGAGAGGTTAAGAGATGGGACAATCTCCCCTATCGAGAAGGGGGGCAGAACGATCTTTGCTCCGGTAACGATCCAGAATATGCCAAGCCCGATGATAAGGATGGACGGGATGATGCTACCCAGGATGACACCGATATTCTGGAACTTTGTCGAGACATTCTCGCCAAAGTATGCGATGGCAGTTGTTCCCCAGAACGCCACCATCATCACGACGAACAGGTACCAGGGATTGTTCGTCAGGGTGGGCGAGAGCGCAAACGCAAGGGTCATGGCGATGAAGGACAGTACCGTCGGGAACCAGACGAGGTTGTTGGACCATTCGCAGAAGACGGCAATAAACCCGCCCTCGGTGCCGAATGCCTCTTTGCACCAGGCATACACCCCGCCACCCTTGTCGGAGAGCATCGTTGCCAGTTCGGCACCGGCAAGGGAGATCGGAATCAAAAACATCACCGTCCCGATGATATACCAGCCGATGCAGGACCAGCCGTATTCCGCCATTGACGGGAAATTCCGGATGGAGAGCACCGCGGCGACGTTGATCATCGCAAGCGCAAAGATCCCCAGCACTTTCGGGGGCGAGATCGCAGGTTTTTGAGCGGTCGTTTCGTCGCTCATCGTTTCTTCTCCTTCACGCAGTACATCATGTATACCCCATTAACGTTCTCGACCCCATGGGTATCGTGTTCAAAGCCAGGGAACCGCCGGTCAAAGTCCTGCAAGGCTTTTAAGTACTGGATATGCGGTCCGTTCGGTTTGCCGGTCCGCTCACCGGGTGCAATAAGGGGGATGCCCGGGGGATACGGGACGATCCCGGTGGCGACGATGCGGTTTCCTGCTTTCTCAACCGGGATGTGCTCGACATCGTTGTGCACGACATCGGCATACGCTTCGGCATAGGTGATCGCCGGTTCGGGCTGGAGGGCAAACGCCTCCTGGAGCAGTTCACACATCCGGTGGTCTTTCTTGAACGCGTGCATCTCATCCGAGAGACTTTTCAAGGTCATGCCGCCGTACCGGGCGGGATACGCACTGGTGAGGTCCGGGAAGATCTCTTCGAGCGGAGCGTTTTCATCATAGCGCCGTTTGAACTCGAAGAGCTCGGTGACAAGCGTCCCCCATTTGCCCTTCGTGACCCCCATCGAGAAGAGGAACAGGATAGAATAATCGCCGGACTTCTCGTTGATGATACCCCGCGTATCAAGGAACTTGATCACAACGGCGGCAGGAATCCCCCAATCCGCAAGCGATCCATCGTCGTTCACGCCGGGTGTGAGCACCGTCACCTTGATCGGATCGAGCATGCAGTAGTTGTCGGGAAGACCGGAGAAGCCATGCCAGGTCTCACCGGGATGGAGCACCCATGCCGAGGGGTTGTCACGAAGCGTGTCGACATGCGCATCAGCAAACGCAGTCTTCTTTTTCGTCTTGGGATCGGTGACCGTATCGGGTTGCCAGACCGAAAACCACCAGTCCTTTTTCGTCTTCCCGCTCCCGACCTCCCTTTTTATCCTCGCCATCATCCGCCGGAACCGGATCGCTTCCTCGATCGATTCCGTGGTGAGCACGCGCCCGGAGGCACCATCCATCATCTTCGAGGAGACGTCAAGCGACGCGATGATCGTGTAGAGCGGGGAGGTGGAACTGTGCATCATGAAGCCTTCGTTGAACCTGCCGTGTTCAATGGGCACCCGCCC
>JAQTSH010000327.1 GCA_028711405.1 Methanoregula sp. | reverse complement strand
GGCAGTTCAGTGATCGACTTCTTTGTGCACGAAGGCGTCGACTCGCTCCCCTCCGAGAACAAGACTACGAGTTACGTCAGTTATTACCCGAAGATTGCAACGATCATCCGGGGTTCTCCGGTTGGTGTGGTCCGGATTATCGAGGAACGGTTGAAGAACCTCGTCTGGGGCTCACAAAAGTTCCTCCGGGAATACGGTTCCTCCATCCCCCACATCATGGAACACCTGTACGAGAAGAAAGTCGTCGTGATCGATATTCCGGATATGAGCGAGAAGAGTGAACTCTTCCTGCTCTCCGCGATCACGCGATCCATCCTCAAATACCACCAGGATTACGCGAATGCCCTCATCGACATCACGGGAAAACCAAAACCGCAGCAGGTGCTCATCTGTATCGAAGAGGCGCAACGGGTGCTCACGGAAAATTCCGACAGCACGTCCGTCTTCCGGCAGTGCATGATGGAAGGGCGGAAGTTTGGCGTCGGTTTGTGCGTCATCACCCAGCAACCGAAAAATATCGATCATCGTGTCCTCGCCCAGATCAATACGCTCGTCATCATGGGACTGGCAGACAAGACCGACCGGCAGACGCTCATCTCCAGCGCTAAACAGGATCTCTCGCACATGGACACGGAGATCCAGGTGCTCGGGCGTGGCGACGCGATCATCAGCAGTATCGGTATTCCCCTGCCGGTCAGCACCAGGATTCATCTCTTTGAAGATTATATCCGCACATGATCCGGGCACGCCACGATGGTGTTTTTCCGGAACAATTTTTTTTAGTGACTTTTGGGAATGCCGTTCACGGTTCTGATGAGCGCGTATGCAGCGAACCGGCACCCGCACGATTCCGAATGGCTTCATCCACCCAACAGTTTATACTGTGCCAACGCCAGAACTAGGAACAGGAACGGAGAAAACCTGATGTCTGATACGCGTTCACCCACCGATCTCATCGTGAAATTCTTTGCGATGATCCCGATGGCGCTGTACATGGTCGTCGCGGCACTCCTCACGATCATCGCCATCTTCTCGGTCTATGATGCCCTGCAGTTGATTGCCGGGATGATCCTCACGCGGGACTTTGCGAACGGGTTGACCAATGTCATCACTGCCCTGCTCCTCACGATCACGATCATCGTGCTCTTCGAGACGGTGACGGTCTATTTCAGGACAAAGCATGTCGAGGTGCGGGCGCTCCTCGTTGCCGGACTCACCGGCACCGTCCGCCATGTGCTCATCTACAATGTGGGCGGGGGCGATCCCGTCCAGATGTTTGCGACCGTGGCACTCCTTGCGGTACTGATTGGGGGCATCGTGCTCGTGAAACCCGAAGAGGTACGGTAGTTACCCGGAACTAATTCAGGACGCTTCGTTGCATCGCGGTCCGTTCGTGACGCAAGAGAGGGAAAACCGGAAGAAGCAGTGTGTGCAGACCCCGTGAATGTCCTATGGAAGAGATCATACAAGCCCGGAACCTGACGAAGAGGTATAATGATATTGTCGCAGTAGACGGGATCAGTTTTACCGTCCGGGCTGGCGAGGTCTTCGGGTTTCTTGGTCCGAACGGTGCGGGAAAGACGACGACGATGAAGATGATCTCGTGCCTCTCGCCCCGGACCACGGGTTCCCTTGCGGTGTTCGGCATGGATCCGGAAGAGCACCCGACCGTGATCAAAGCGAAGATGGGCATCGTCCCGCAGGAGACGAACCTCGACCCGGATTTTACCTGTGCGGGAAATCTCACGACGTATGCCCGGTATTTTGACATCCCGGCTGCCGAAGCACAGGCGCGGGCGGATTCGTTGCTCGCATTTGTTCAGCTGGAGGAGAAACGCGATGTGCTCATCGATAAACTCTCCGGCGGGATGAAACGCCGGCTGATCCTCGCCCGTGCGCTCCTCAACAACCCGGCGCTCCTCATCCTTGATGAACCGACGATCGGGCTCGACCCGCAGGCACGGCACCTGATCTGGGAACGGCTGAGATTGTTGCAGGCACAGGGGAATACGATCGTGCTCACGACCCATTACCTTGATGAGGCAGCCCGGCTCTGCGACCGGCTGGTCATCATGGATAGCGGGAAGATTCTCGTTGAAGGGGCACCGGCTGATCTCGTGAAACAATACGTGGGAAGCGAGATTGTTGAGGTGGAGAAGTCGGATGAGGTGATGGCATGCCTCTCCCGATTGGGGATTGCGAGTGAGAACGTCGGGGACATGGTGCAGATTGCGACCGAATCTGCGCGGGATGTGGCAAAAGCCCTGCTCGATCTGTGCCAGCCGAAACGGGTGATCACCCGGCAGGCGACGCTTGAGGATGTATTTCTGAAACTGACAGGTCGGACCCTGAAGGAGTGAAGATGCGAACGCTCTTGACCGTGCCCCCGGTAACGCGTCGTGCGACAAAGGTCTGGCAACGCAACCTGGACGTCTTTGTGAAGACCTGGAAAGTGAATTTCTTTCCGCCCTTTGTCGAAGCGTTCCTGTACCTGTTCGCCATCGGTCTTGGTATCGGGACGTACGTTGGTATGATTGATGACGTCCCGTACGTGAACTTCATTGCTCCGGCAATTCTTGCGATCTCGATCATGAACTCAGCCTTCTTTGAGTGCACGTATGGTTCGTATGTCCGGATGTATTACCAGAAGAGTTTCGATGCGATCATCGCCACACCGCTCTCGATTGAGGATGTGATCGCCGGTGAAATGCTCTGGGGCGCGACCCGGAGCGTCATCTCGGTTGCTGCGATGCTGCCGGTGTTTGCCTTCTTCGGCGTGATCTCGCTCCCGTTCTCCCTCTTTGTGATCCCGCTCGCGTTCCTCGGCGGGCTGATGTTTGCCGGGATCGCGATGTGTTTTACTGCGATCACGCCGGGAATTGATACGCTCAACTATCCGGCGTTTTTGTTCATCACGCCGATGGTGCTCTTCTCGGGCACGTTCTTTCCGCTCGAGATCCTCCCGGT
>JAQTSH010000326.1 GCA_028711405.1 Methanoregula sp. | reverse complement strand
GCCTGCGGCACTGACCGGTTGCGAACATTTTTGCTCGGCAGCACTACGTTCGCGGTTGTCCGGCGGACAAAAAAACCCATGCTCATCCTCCGGACCGGGCAGGAGACCTGAACGACCAGGACAAAAATCCCGGTATCTTTTTTATGCGAATGATCTTTCGCACCTCATTTCCGCACCATTCCGGCGATAACACACACCACAAGGATCAAAAACGCGAACAGGGCTACGCCTTCTGCCTGGAGGACGGAACCAATATACCGGGTGCCGGGAATACATGATGTACCCGGCACCTGTATCCCGGTGGCGAGTTCGACACCCACGGTCAGCAGGAGCGCTACGGGTATCACGTATTTGCAGGGAAAGAAAACGATCTGGTTCAGGTGTGTTGTCGCACCGAGTTCCCGATAGAACACGTCCGGGGACAAAAACGAGGTGAATGCAACCGCGACAAGGACAGCGGTGATGTGAAGACCGAGTGTTCCGACAGTATCGTCCATGACATCCAGCACCGGGATACCGGTAACCGTCAACTGCATGGCGCTGTAACTGAGCGCCGAAACGAGCGTGACAAGCAGGAGAAGCCCGGTGAGGATCGCGGTTGTCTTCTTTCGTGTCCACCCCACCACCTCGTCCACTGCCGCCACGCAGACTTCCAGCATGGAAACCGCCGACGTGATCGCGGCAAAGAAGAGGACGGTAAAAAATGCAACCGCAAAGACCTGTCCCAATGGCATGCGGGAGAATGCAATCGGAAGTGTCGTAAACGCAAGTTCGGCTCCGATGGTCGGGGACAGCCCGTACGAAAAGACGACCGGGAAGATCACGGCACCGGCAAGGAGCGCGACGCACAGGTCAGCGACTGTGATGATGAGTGCCGCCTGCGGGATATCCTGCTCTTTTGCCATGTAGGAACCGTACGTGAGGAGGATTCCTTCCCCGACAGAGAGAGAAGAACGCCTGCCCGAACGCGGCGATCCAGATCTCCGCGTGGAAAAGAACCGGGAAGTCCTGGGTGAATAAAAACCGCATGCCCTCGGAAAATCCGGGGAGGGTCACGCTGTAGAGTGCCATGACGACAAGGACAATGATGCAGACCGGGATCAGGATTACCGACACCTTCTCGATTCCCTGCCGGACGCCCATCGAGACGATGATGCCTGTTACAAGGACGGCAAGGACTGCATAAATGACCGGCTGGTACGATCCGGTAAATCCGGCGAAGGTGACCGGGTCTCCCGTGACGGAAAAGACCGTATATGCAATGGTCCATCCCGTGATGACAAGGTAATAACTGAGGATCAGAAAGACTATGGCACAGATCAACTATCCGATGATCCGGAATTTCGGTCGGACTGCCCCGAACGCACTGACGACCGTTCCCCGGAACCGGCGCCCTATGGCGATCTCGAGGATCATGAGCGGCAGCGCGAAGACAAAGACCGCGATAAAATACGGGATCTGGTATGCCCCGCCGCCATTCTGCCCGAGTACTGCAAAGAACCGCCAGATGTTGCCAATCCCGACGGCAGCACCAATTGCGGCGAGGATAAACCCGATAGGGGATGACCAGCGCTCCATCGAAATTATCCTGTCGCTCTACGCGAGTGGAACATGTTCGTTGTGTGCAGGCATTTTTACGTTCTTAACGCCCCATGAGGTTAGGGAAAAAGCAGGGCAGAACACCGCCATGATTGCCATACTCACTCCGTGACCGGCACCAGTTTCCCTTTCACGTTCTCCTCGATACCCAGCTGCATCATCTCGATAACATTGTTCACAACGCCCCGTGTATGGCGGACGATCAGTTCATCGTTCCGGAAGAACTCCCGGTCTGTACTGCTGTTGAATTGCGATCCGTGCGTCCTGAACGCGATACCGAACGGGGCGAGCACGTACCCCAGCTGCTGGAAGTTCAGCCAGATGTCCATGGCGGTTTTGATGGCGCCGTCTTCGTGACCGCAGATGAGGATGCCTGCAACCTTCCCTTCGGTCAGCCCGGGTTTGTTGAGGTGGAACAGGTTCTCCATACACGTGGTCCGGTCAAGAAACGCCTTGAGCCGTGCCGACATGCCATTCCAGTTGATCGGGGATACAACAATGACTGCCTTTGATGCGGCAAGCATCGCGTGAAACGCCGGCATATCGTCGTTTTTATTCCGGCACGGGTACGAGCAGGACTCAGCCCTGACTGCATAACAGCACCAGCAGTAATCGATGGCATACTCGCTCACATTGTACCTGCGGTAACTCACGCCCCGTTCCCGGAGTACTGCTTCGGCAAGATCCGCCATGTAACCGGAATTTCCCGCCCGGTGGGTACTGCCGTTGATTACGAGGACATCGAATTTTTCACCGTCATACCGGAGGGGTTCCCTTGCCCCATTGGGAATAAATTCCGAAGACGGGCTGTGGCAGACCGGGCAGCCTTTGGGCGGTTTTTCGCCTTCAAAGAGAAAACCACAGACGGCACATCGCCATGAGGTCTTCTGTTCCGGGCTTTTTGTGTGGGGAATTTCATCTGTTGTAATGAGCATACGCGATCGTTTCCGTGATAAAATTTGATCGTTTGATGGTTTATCAGGAGATCTTTTATGTTTTTCCTTCCGCTGTTCATGACAGGTGACCCGGTAGGGAAAAACGGGCTTTTACTCTGCCAGGAGGTGAGTTATCTGCCCGGAGCCTGCTATGAATATGTCGTATTCCTGGGTTCCTGTGGCAAACCGCCATGAACACTGCTATGGATCTCTTGTATCCATGGGTTCCTGTGGCAGACCCGCCATGAACACTGCTATGGGTATGTCGTATTCCTTGGTTCCAGGGACAGCACAGCTATGAAATTTTTTATCGTAATCAGTCGTGTTTTCTCGTGAAGAAGTATATGCCGATTCCAACAAGGACGAGAATGATGACCACCGCACCGATGATCGTTATGGGGGTCAGTCCTCCTGTGGCGGGTTGTACGGGTGTGACTTCACCCGTGG
>JAQTSH010000325.1 GCA_028711405.1 Methanoregula sp. | reverse complement strand
GACGGGCATATCCGGGGATTATGCGGGATTGCCCTTGACATCACCGAGCGTAAAGAGATGGAGAACGCGCTCCGGGAGAATGAGTTCCTCCTCGAGAGTTTCTTTAATAGTCCCGGCATAAAAAAGGGCATTGTTGCGATAGTGGGAGATGACATCCTCCATATCGCAGATAACGAAGCCTCCGCCGCATTCTACGGGCAGACACGGGAATCGATGCGGAACAAGTATGCCACAGATCTGGGAGTCCCGACAAAAATTATACAGGAATGGATCAGGCAGTGCGAGAAGAGCCGGACGACGAAACGTCCGGTCCAGTTTGAATATGAACACACAACCGGTTCGTCTTCACTCTGGTTCTCTCCAACGGTAAATTACCTTGGACTCGCCCGTGACGGCAGGCACCGTTTCTCATATGTGGTGTACGAGATCACAGAACGGAAAAAAATGGAGCGGGCGCTTATCGAGAGTGAAGCGCGGTTCCGTGCGCTGTTTGACCACATGATCGAAGGACACGCCCTCCATGAGCTGATCTATGATAAAAACGGAAAAGCAGTCGAATATCGTATCCTCGAAGTGAACAAGGCGTACGAGACCCTGATGGGACTCTCACGGGGCACGACCATTGGCAGGTTGAGCCGGAATGTGTACGGGGGGGATACGCCGCGTTTCCTCGATATCTATGCCCGCGTCGCACGTACCGGGAAAGCAGAATCTTTTGAGATGTATTACGCTCCTCAAAATAAGTACTTCGCGGTCTCGGTCTACTCGCCGGCAAAGGGACAGTTCGCGCTGGTATTTGAGGATATCACCAGTCGTAAGCGGATAAAAGAGGCACTGGAGAACGAACGGAACCAGCTGGAACGGATCACGAGCACGAGCCCGGTGGGGATTGTGGTCATAGACAGAACCGGAGTGATCACCTATGCAAATCGCCGCGCAGAACAGATCCTGAATCTGATCCGTGACGAGACAGGACAGCGGGCGTATCGTGCACCGGAATGGCGGATCACAACCTGTGACGGGCAACCGTTCAGGGACGCAGACCTCCCCTTATCCCGTATCAAGGCAACCGGGCTTCCGGTCACGGGAATCGAGCATGCGATTGAATACAAGGATCACCGGCGTGTGATGCTCTCGGTGAATGCCACGCCGGTACTGGATGCGGATTACCATGTCGAGGGGATTGTTGCATCGATCGAGGATATTACCGGGCGAAAAAAGATGGAAGCCGCGATACGGGAACGCGAAGAACAACTCGCCCTTGCGCTCGAAGGTTCCGGCGCATGCCTGTGGGACTGGCAGGTACAAACCGGGGAGATCGTCTTTACCGAGCGCTGGGTAGAGATTCTCGGATATACCCTGGAGGAACTGGCTCCGCTCTCACTGGATACCTGGGTCCACCGGATCCATCCCGAGGACTACCTCAAATCCGAGGCATTGATACAAAAACACTTCAATGGCGAGACCCCGCGCTATGAATGTGAAGTCCGTTTGCGACATAAAGAGGGACATTGGATATGGTTGCTCGACCGGGGTATGGTCACCCAGCGGGATGACGAGAACCGACCCGTCCGTATGACCGGGACCCATCTCGATATCACCGATCGCAAACGGATGGAGGAGGCACTCATCCGGAGTGAAGAGCAGTACCGGCTCCTGACAGACCGTATGAATGATATTCTCTGGATCCTTGATCCAACCCTGCATACCACGTATGTAAGTCCATCGATCGAAACGATCCTTGGATTTACCACCGAAGAACGGATGCGGCAGGAAGTCATCGAACAGCTGACACCGGATTCACTCGCAGTAGTTCATGGGATACTGGAGAGTGAACTCGCGAAAGAACACGAGGAAGGCGTGGATCCAGATCGGACCGTGAAGATCGAACTGGAATATTTCCACAAGAACGGTACGACCCGCTGGCTGGAAAATGTCATCAGTATCATCCGGAATAAAGATGGGACTCTGTCCGGTTTCCAGGGAGTTTCTCGGGACATCACCGAACGCAGGCAGACGGACAAGGCGTTACGGCAGGCTCACAAGCAACTCAATCTCCTCACGAGCATTACCCGTCACGACATCCTCAACCAGATCCTCGCGCTCAATGGCTATCTCGAGTTGTCCGGCATATACATCAATGACCCGGTGCGTCTTTTTGACTTTTTAGAGAAAGAAAAGGCAGCGACGGCTGCCATTGAGTCCCATATTGCCCTCACGCGGGAGTATGAAGAGATGGGTGTCAAGGAACCGGTCTGGCAGAATATACACCTCATCATCGGGCAGATGTGTTCCATTCTACCCCTCCGACAGATCCATGTTGAATCCTGCTGTGAGGGTTACGAAGTGTTCGCGGATCCGCTTTTCGAACGGGTCATCTACAACCTGATCGACAATGCGCTGCGGTATGGCGGTGATAAAATGACCGTGATCCGGTTCTCTTCGCTCGAATCCGACGGAAACCTTGTCCTCACCTGCGAGAATGATGGCGAGGGAATCCCCTATGAGGAGAAAAAATACCTGTTCCGCCGGGGCTTTGGCAAACATACCGGGCTTGGACTGTTCTTATCCTGCGAGATCCTCTCGATCACCGGAATGACTATCAGGGAGAACGGAGAACCGGGAAGCGGTGCACGCTTCGAGATCATGGTGCCAACCGGACATTTCCGCACCCGCACGACCGGGCTGCCCAGTGAAGGAACAGGCGAATGATCTCCTCTGTTGTTGAACCGGCAACAATCGCGATGCGTACCGGTGCATTTCCCGCAGGTCATACCTGTGCGTATCCTACCCCTGCCGGAGGGGACTTTTGATGATCAGAAAAATACGGTGGTGGCATCTTGTAGCGGTGCTCATCATTCTTGTCGGGATCTGTATCGTCGTCTGGTCTGCTAAAGAGCAGGGCGCTGCCCAGCAAAATGAGTTGCTCACAAAGACCCGGCTTGCCGGGACCGGTATCCTTGCCGGGGACATTATCCGGTTATCCG
>JAQTSH010000324.1 GCA_028711405.1 Methanoregula sp. | reverse complement strand
TTCTCGACGTTTAGGTGGTGTTTTTCGAATTTTTCACCGCGAAAAAATCCTGGAAATATGTCATTAGCCCCATGAACTCCTGCCACCGTATGAGGATATCTCATCTTTACTCCCGCACTTCGAAGAGGTGAGGTGGAGCACGACCCAAAGAGTGAGGAGCAAAAGGGAGGTCACTAAGCGCCCCCCGGAGCGACGAACGTGTGGGGGATACATCGGGGGATTTTGGATGCCTCAACGTCAATCATCTCCTGTCAAATTTCCAGTAAAAAACGGTCTCATTTGTGATTGTATCGTACTCACTCTGTTCAACACGATGAAGGAGAAAGCACAATTCTTCAACTTCGATAGGCTCCAGGGAAAAAAAAGATCAGTGCATTCCGTGAAGGCGCCGTTTGTGCGATTTCATCGTGCTCCTCCTTCTGAAGAGTTCTTGAGCGCTCAAAGGATGTGTCGTTTGATGTGGAGCAGGGCGAGGTAGTGGGGAGTGTTGGATGGAGTGGGGCAGGTAAAAGGAAAGATAATGAAGGTTTACGTCGAGTCATCGGATTGAAAGGCACGTATGTGATGTGAACCGTGAGGTTTATGTTATATGCAGGGAACGTTCAATGGGATTTTTACAGGATATCCTGCATCCTGTCCTTTACCCATTCAAGGACATTCTCTGCCAGTACAAGAGCATCAGAGGCCCGTTTTTCAGTATAGATCACGAGGGGATCCTGAATTATTCCATCCGATGAGAGAAAAGGATATCGTGGTTTGATCCAGTGGCGTTCAAGATGGCGAACCGTTTCAAGCAGATACCCGCTGTTGGGAATATTTTGTTCTTCGATAATCAGGGAAAGTTCTCCCGAAACAATGTGAGATGTGAGAAACCGGTTCTGAACAACCAGAAATGATTTGATCGCCTTTTCACCGCATTGCTGCGAGTGTAGTGCAGAATCTGCATATTTCCTCTCTTTAAGGAGAATCCGGGCAACTTCGCGATCTTCACAGGCTCTCTGGTAAAATGCCCGTGCAAGATTGCGCCGGTTTTAGATCTCCGCGAGATTCCATCTTCTCCTTCCATCAACAAATACCGGTTTTGAGCGCTGGATGTGATGACGTACAATCTCCATGCAATTCCGGAAAAAATCCCCGGAATCCAGAAGGACAGAATAGCCGGTCCAGATACCGAAAAATAACGGGTTTTCCCTGCTCACTTCATTCTGTACAGCTTCCGGGGTTGTGAGGATGACTGAAACACAGCGATGATATTTTTTCAGGATTGGGATCTCGATGGAATCCAGTAACTTCTCCTGCGGTTCAGGATCAGCCGTGAGCTGTTGTACAATGACAAGAAGATCGATATCAGATTCCGGAGATGCGGTTCCCTGGGCATATGACCCGAAAAGCACGACCGAAACCAGACGAGTTTTAAAGGTCTGCCGGCATAATGACAGAACCTCTTCAAGAATTGTCTTGAGCAAATCCTGTGGTACTCCATTATTCATTAACTGTATAATGGGAACACCCATTATATCTGTATTCGTGTCCCGGGTAATCATGAATTTGCATAGATCTGGGACTACGGTATTACGGCACAGGAACCCATTGTATGTCTGGGGACCGTGCCCTCTGATTACTTTGAATTTTTATTTCCGGATGTATCTTTTGGCACGGACGACGATACTTTATGGATCTACAGTCCCGGTTGCAGAAAATTTACTCGATGCGGTGAAGAAATACGCAATATAGAATATCTCTGTCTTGCATAATTAGATACGGTAACCCGAAGTGAAAATATTCGCTGACCCACATACATGATTTTTTAAAAATTACGGTTCTTCTCGACGTTAAGGAAGAGTTTTTTTTCGAATTTTTCACCGCAAAAAAATCCTGGAAATTTGTAATTAGCCCCATGAACTCCTGCCTCTGAAGGAGACAGTCTCATCTTTACTGCCTCACTTCGAAGAGGTGAGGAGGAGCACGTCCCGAAGGGTGAGGAGCGAAAGGGGGGTCGCGAAGCTTCCCCCCGGAGCGACGAACGTGCGGGGGATCAATCGATAGATTTTGGATGCCTCAACGTGAATCTTCTCCTGTCAAATTTCCCGCAATAAACGGTTTCGTTTGAGATCGTATCGTGCTCACTCTGTTCGACATGACAAAGGAGAAATCACAATTCTTCAACTTCGATGGGCTCCAGGGAAAAATGAGATCGGTGCATTTAAAATTGATACAATTCAAACAATAAAAGAAATATTTGTGTCTGGTCTGGATTACTACGCAATGGGATACAGTAACCCGATACTACATAATACCCGAATGCCAGAGATCATGCATCCTTGAGAAAATTGAGAAAACGTGCAGGAACCTTTCCGGCATGAATGATGACATAATCCCCGGAGAAACAATCGTGCAACTGTCGCAGAATACATCCACCACCGGAAAAGGAGCCACCCCTAGATGAAAGTAACAAAAGCAGTCATCCCGGCAGCCGGTCTTGGCACCCGGTTCCTGCCGGTGACAAAGGCGATGCCGAAGGAGATGCTTCCCATCATCGACAAGCCCGCCATTCATTATGTGGTGGAGGAAGCGGTCGATTCCGGTCTCGATGACATTCTCCTCATCACCGGCAGGGGCAAACGTGCCATCGAGGACTATTTCGATGACGCTCCTGAACTCCGGATGCATCTTGAGCGCCACGGTAAGTGTCAACAGCTCGATGCCATAAACGATATCGCCCGGTTTGGTGGCATTCATTTTGTCCGCCAGCGGGAACCGAAAGGGTTGGGCGATGCGGTTCTCTGCGCAGAGAAGCACTGCGGGGCAGATCCGTTTGCCGTGCTCCTTGGGGACGACATCATGAAGGATACCATTCCCTGCACGAAGCAGTTGATCGATATTGCAGAAAAGACCGGTTCCTCGGTGATTGCCGTCCAGGAAGTCCCCTACGATCACCTGAGCCGGTACGGGATCGTGAAGGGGAAGGCGTGCGGGGAGCACCTGCTCCTCC
>JAQTSH010000323.1 GCA_028711405.1 Methanoregula sp. | reverse complement strand
GTCATCGCAAGATTCGGGTCAACGGTCTTTCCGGTGATTAAAGATGTGAGAGCCGAAAAGAGCGTCACACCCGCTGATGGTCCGTCCTTGGGGGTTGCTCCGGAAGGAACGTGGACATGGATGTCGCGTGTCATAAAATCAAATCCGCCCTCCGTGTGTCCAAGCCGTGACCGTATGAGGCTTAACGATATCGTCGCCGACTCCTTCATCACGTCCCCGAGCTGACCGGTAAGAGTAAGCTTGCCGGTCCCGGGCATGAACGTACCTTCAATGAAGAGGATCTCCCCGCCGACCGGAGTCCATGCAAGACCGGTGACAACACCGGGAACCGGTTCTTTCCGGGCAACTTCCTGACGGATCATCTCCTTTCCCAAAATGCTGTCGAGCTTATCCGTTGTTACTGTGAACGGCAGATCCACCGTTCCGGAGACAATCTTCTCGGATACATACCGTGCTGCCTTCGCGAGCTGTTTTTTGAGCCAGCGGACGCCTGCTTCGCGGGTGTATTTTTCTATGATAACCTTCAGGGTCTCATCTTCAATCCGTAATTTGTCAGCGTCGAGACCGTGTTCTTTGAGGGTCTCAGGGATCAGGTGATCTTGTGCTATGGCAAATTTCTCGTTCTTCGTATAGCCCGAGATCTCGATCAGTTCCATCCGGTCGAGCAGCGGGGGAGGGATCGTTGCAAGGGAGTTCGCGGTGGCGATGAACAATACATCGGAGAGATCGTAGGGAACTTCAAGGTAATGATCCGAGAAGGTATTGTTCTGTTCGGGATCGAGAACTTCTAAGAGCGCGCTCGCCGGGTCTCCCGCGTATGACTGGGACAGTTTGTCGATCTCGTCGAGGATGAAGACGGGATTCTTCGTGCCGGCTTTCTGTATGCCCTGGATGATCCTCCCGGGCAGGGCACCGACATAGGTCCTCCGGTGACCACGGATCTCGGCTTCGTCCCGGACACCGCCAAGGCTGATCCTGACATACTTCCGCCCGAGCGCTTCCGCGATACTCTTGCCCAGGCTCGTCTTGCCGGTGCCGGGCGGACCGGCAAAGAGGAGGATCGACCCTTGTTTCTCCTGTTTCAGTTTCATGACTGCGAGGTGCTGGATGATCCGTTCCTTGACCTTATCGAGACCGTTGTGATGGCGGTCGAGCACGCGCCGGGCTTCTTTGATATCGATGTTTTTCTTTTCTTCCGTTACCCACGGGAGGTCGAGCAGGAGGTCGAGATAGTTCCGGATCACAGAACTTTCATGGTTCTGGCTGCCGCCGGTCTCGAGTTTTTTAGCCTCCCCCCGTGCTTTCTTCCGGATGTCGTCCGGCATTTTCGAATGTTCTATCCGTTCACGGTACCCGCTGTCGCTGACAGCACCTTCGCTCTCACCCAGCTCTTCCTGGATCACCCTGAGCTGCTCCCGCAGCATCGCCTCGCGGTTTGTCTTGTTCACCCGGTCGGAGACTTTCTTTGCCATCTCGATCCGGATGTTGATGTCCTCGCGTGTCCTGACGAGGAGTTCTAAAAATGTGATGTACCTCTGGCGGACCGACACCATCTCAAGGAGTGCCTGCTTCTCGGCAAGGTGGACCGGTAAAAAGGGCATGACAAATCCCATGATCTGGTCGATGGAGTCCATCTGGTCGATCGGGCGGGTGAACTGTTCGGAGCCGGAAAAGCGGCTGCTGATCTCATGGATGGTGATTTTGATATCCGCAAGAATCCGGGTTTTCAGGTCTTCCTCAAGATCCTGTACATCCGGGACCTGTTCGTATGCGGCATAGAGCCTTCCCTCCTTTTCGGACAGGGAGACTGCCTTTACTCTCTCTACAACCTGGGCACAGATCAGGTACCCGTCATCGGCGGGCTGGACGTGCGAGATCCGGAACAGGTTGCCGATTATATACAGCGACTCATGCGTCAGCTCCGAGGGTCGGGTACCACTTTTGACCGTGAGACCAACTGCATGTGCGCCTTTGGCATTCTTCATTGCGTCCAGCAGGAGCTCTCCGGTCTCCTGGTCAACCGGGAATTTTGTCCGGCTGTCCGGGAAGACGACGATCTCAAAAAGCGGTATCACCAGTTTTTTTTGTGTTCCATCATCTTTTTCTGGTTGCATTTTTTCCTCATTTGTTTAGTTCGAATTTACCTAACTAATGTCCAGGATAAAAAAAATTACCTGACTTTCTGAAGGATCTCAATGAGAAGATCCATCTCGTGTTCATCCAGTGAATTTGCCATCCGTTCAATCACCCGGCGCAGTGCGGCTTGTTCGGCGGTTGCAATTTTTTTCCCTTTTTCGGTCAGGCGGATGTACAGGATCCTTCCGTCATCGGGACAGGGTTCCCGGTACACGCACTCCATCCGGACGAATTTGTTGATCATCTCGGTGATCGTGGGTTTTGAGTTCTTTGTGATCTCAGCAAGACTGCTGAAGGTGACTTCTCCCTGTTCATCGATGACTTTTAAGTAGGTGATCTGTTTCACCGTCATATCCGTAAGTCCGCATTCGGAGAAGATAGTACAGGAGCATTCGTTTTTCATCCTGAACAGGTGTTCAAATATTTCCAACAAATGCTTGTCTCTTTCTATCATACCCCGATCCTTTGTTAGTTAGGTTTTACCTAATAATAAAGATGATTGTCTGGGTATTTCCGGGCGGTTATGACTAAGGGAATACCTGATTGGGATGAGGGGTTCCGGGACTATGAGAATCAAAGGCTTTCCCCCGCGTTACAAATAACGGCGATGCGACAATGTTTCGCACAGGTTCCGGCAACTGGTTACCTTACCCGGTTACTTTGTCGTGATGTGGTAGCAGATTGCAATGCTGGTGAACGGAATTCGCCAAGGTAGTGACGGGGCCGGGAAAACCGGGTCGCTCCACCCATAACCCAACCAGTCATATGTGCAGACACGGGTGAATGTTGATACATTCCGCTGTACCAGCGCCCATGAGAGCGAGCAGTCGCCAGACCCTGCTTCCATAATCACCGTGGGACTT
>JAQTSH010000322.1 GCA_028711405.1 Methanoregula sp. | reverse complement strand
TCAATGTGCCCGTCCGTATCGTCACCTTCGATACCCTGATTGAGCCAGATCACCTTTGTGACGCCCAGGTACTGTTTCAGGTACTCTTCCAGATCGTCCTTGGTGAGCTGCGGGTTCCGGTTCGGGTTCAACAGGCAGGACCGGCTGGTGAGCACCGTTCCTTTCCCGTTCACGTCAATCGACCCGCCTTCGAGGACGATGCCTGGCACGAAGACGGGGAGTTCGAGCCACCGGTTCATGACCACCGGAATCTTTCCATCAGCCACCTGCTTGTCATATTTCCCCCCCCAGGCATTGAACTCCCAGCGCACCATCGCCACCTGCCGGAGCGCCCGGTTGACCACAAACGTCGGACCGTAATCCCGGATCCAGACATCCGCATACTCAACGGTCCGGATCGTGAGGAGTATCGGGTTCACCCCCGCAGCCCGGAGCCGGCTCTTCACGATGCGGTTCACCGCCGGAGTCGGCACAAACAGGCAGATATGCTCGGTCTGTACAAGCGCGGCGATGAGCGACGTATAGGCATCCTCCACTTCCCGGAGACGGGGGAACGTATCCTTGTTGTGGGGCCACGAGAGCCAGAGCGCCTCATGGGGTTCCCATTCAGCCGGCATGAAGTACCCGTGCTGTCGCGGGGCGTCGCCCGGCAGGATCGGAGGGGAACCCCCGATAGCGCCGGGCAACGGGGCACAGACCGAGCCGTAGGTGTCCGGACGCCGGTTCCGGAAGAATCCCCACGCATCCCGGATTTTTTTGTTCATCGACAGGTCGAGCGGCGCGAGGATGATCTCTTCTTTGTCGCCGGCGCGGGCAAGAATTTTCCCGAACGCGTCGCAGACAAACGTGCCCCCGAAGAACCGGATCTCTCCTTCCGTACCCACCCGGTTCACCGCGGCGACGTGGACGCTGTTCGCGATCGCGTGACTGCGCTGGACCGTCTCCCAAGCATCGCGCCAGTGCCCTTCGAGGGGCGGGTCGCCCGGCGGTTGCCCGATCGCGGTCGGGTACACGATCAGGTCAGCACCATCCAGCGCCACACACCGGGCAGCTTCCGGGAACCACTGGTCAAAGCAGATGAGCACCGCGATGCGCCCAAACCGGGTCGCATGCACCGCGTAGCGTGCGCCGGGATAGAAGTAGCCCTTTTCGTAGAAACCCGGGTCTTGCGGGATATGGACCTTGTGGTACGGTTCATGGATGGTGCCATCCGCATCGATGAGCACCGCGGCGTTGTAGGTGTGCCCGTCCGCTGACC
Organism: Methanoregula sp.; assembly: GCA_028711405.1. Lineage (GTDB taxonomy): Archaea > Halobacteriota > Methanomicrobia > Methanomicrobiales > Methanospirillaceae > Methanoregula. The sequence goes on along the minus strand of JAQTSH010000322.1, from coordinate 1,744 downwards.
GTTCGAAGACCGGGACGATGATCACGGCGTCGTACTTCCGGGCGAGACCGGCAAAGGCGTTTGTGGATTCACCCGGCACGGTCTCGGCAAAGACCGTTGCGTCTGTTCCGATCTGCTGGGGGAAATACCGGGAACGGAAGAGTTCGGGCAGGCAGATGATCCGGGCGCCTTTTTGTGCCGCTGCCTCGACCTGTGCCAGCGCCCGTGTGAGCATCCCCTCGGGGTTCTGCCCGACCTCCATCTGGATAAGCCCAATGATAACTCCTGTAGTATCCATACGCCTCGTACGCCTCTCCATACGAGATTATTGTTGAATGGTTATCAGGATATCCACGGCGCGAACGTACGAACCGCGTTCGCGTGTACACCGGAAAATCCGGCTCGGTACGATTTTTCAGCAGGATCATCCGGAGAGAACCCGTCACTAATCGATCCGGCAACGAAAAAATTCAAAAAACCTCCGGTCTGTGCGGAAAAGTGTCTAAAATCCCTGATGCTCCCTGCGATCCCATTTCGCAAAACTCAGCTTCACCAATACCCATGCCGGAAGGAAGAGCGCCGCCGACGCGAGCGTGTACCACGGGTTTATGATCGTAAGCACGATCACCGCTAAAAGAGCGATCCCGACCAGCACAAACCACGAGACCAGCACCTTCGCGTCATAGATGAGCACGTTCGGAGAGAGCCCGGCAAGCCAGCAGGTGACCGAGAGGGTAAAAAACGAGACCGAGAGACAGACGACAAGCGCCGGCACAAGATACGTACCCCCGCCGGATGCAAGACTGACAAGCACAATAAAGATCGCGGGAATCAGTTGCAGCGCACAAAAACTGGAAATTTTTCCTTTGAGGAGCGTGGAGACACTGACCGGGAGGCAGGCATAGGAACTGAACGTGTCGAACATCGTGAGCCAGGTGTACATCGTTGCCGAGAACACGCCGGTCAGGATTGCAAAGATGACGAGGACGCCGGGCGCGGTCAGGATGCCGGTGAGGATGGTGAGGAGGAACCAGAGCAGGCAGAGCGGCAGGAGGAACGAGAAGATCACCTGCCCGACAAAACTCCCGCTCCGCACGAGATCGAGCAGGTCTTTTGCGGCAAGCGGTGGATGGGGAAAGAACGACAACCGCCGGACGAGCGGCGCATAGACGGGTGCATACCTTTTCGTTGTGTCTAAAAATTCGGTCGTGAAGAGCAACCCGGCGATGGCTGATGGGATGAGGATCACAACAAGCGCGACAAGAAGCGTCCCCCACGAGAATGAATAGAAGAGCTGGAGCGGGGGGAAGAGCGCGGCGGGCGGAATCGTGCGCGTCAGGTACACGGTTGCAAAGGCAAACACACCGCAGGCGCACAGGATACCAAACGCAGGCGGTGACCGGGCGTACACGGTGGACAGAAAGAAGATGAGCGCGAGCCCGGAGAGGAACGCAAGCGTGAGCGTTAAAAAGAGCAAGAGGACCATCGCGATCGGGATGTGGAGAAACGGTGAGGCGACCGCGAACCCGAGGACGAACGGGAGCACACAGAGGATGAGATAGTACACGGTGTCTTTGACGACGAAGACAAGAAAGATGTGCCGTTCGGTGATGGGCAGGCTCCGGGCGGAATACGCGAGCAGGCTTGCCTGACCGAAGCGACGGTTCATCACTTCCCTGCCCATCAGCCCGAACCCGCCCACCATGATCCCAAGCAACACAAAGATCGCGTGGATGATGATCGACGGGTAGCCCGGCGGGATGCC
>JAQTSH010000321.1 GCA_028711405.1 Methanoregula sp. | reverse complement strand
TGTCGGCAATTACCACAACTCCGGCGGGCAATTCCTCGGTTGCCGTGACGACGCAAACAGCGAACGCGACTCATGCCCGAACGACCGTCCAGACCCCCCTGGTGACGGCGTCCTTGCCGACAACGCCTGTGCCTGTGACCCCGACGACGACTCCCACGGCGGGTTCTTTTGCGGTTCCCCTGCTTGTTGCCGCAGGGTGTGCGTGTGCGTACGTGATTCGGCGACGGGTGTGAGGTTTGTTCCGGCAGAATACTGCCGGGCACTCTTTGTTCCGGTTCTTTCACCGGAACATCGGGGGTTCCGGTAAATCCCGGAACTTTTTGCACACTCTTTTTTTCTCGCTGTGTACGGCACCGGGTGCGATGCACATTTCCGGAGCGGATCGTCATCCTTTTTTTGGTTCTGCTGGTAACCAGTATGCATGCGATTGATCTCTGCTGGTGCAGTATTTTTTACGCTCATTCTTGTGCTGTTGAGTGCCGGGTGTACCGGTGAGAAGACTACCGGTAGTGCGGTAACCGGGACCGCATCACCTGTGGGCACGACCGGTGCCGCGCCGGTGACGGCGACGACGGGTGTTCCGGTGACGGTGACTACCGTTATTCCGCAGACGCAGGCTACGGTGCCACCCGGTGCGTTGAAGATGGGTGAGTCTGCCCGGTTCGGGCTGGGGGCAGAGAAGCCCGGCAAGGTCTCGGTGGTCAGTTACAGTCTCTGGGATCAATATGAATGGGGAAACACGTTCTGGGGGAACCGGTATTTTAACGCGACACCGAAAGCCGGGCACCAGTTCCTTGTGCTCTTTATCCGGCTCACGAATACCGGTACGCAGCCAATGCTTGCACCGGGTCCTGCACTCTTCACGGTTGTGAGTGAGGGCACGACCTACGAGTATGTGTCGGTTGATGATCCGACGCTCTGGATCAAGGGTACCTCAAAGCGGCAGCTGGATTATGCGGTGACTGATGAGCGGCGGGACGGGTACCTGAATGCAGATGAAGACAGTGCGATCAACGGGTTTTTGATCTATGAGGTGCCGGAGACGTTCACGGGAGGGTATGTGGATGCGACGTTCAACGGGAATAACCGGGTGATGTGGAAGATCCTGTGATTCTGAGAATCATATACTTTTTTTGATGGTGGGCTCCGTGAACCGCTTTTTTATGCGGGAAATCCTGTGTGTCGGGTGATTTTTATTATCGGCATTTTTAGGATTGGTTAAGATTCGGGAGATCATACGGCGTGAGATTTTTTTACAACATTGTGTTGCAGACCGTCATTTCTTTCCTGATGTCGATGAGATGAGATGCTTCCGCCGCCCCCGGAGGGATGCCCCCTCGTCGGGTCGATGACGGTTTTTCAGGTTCCTGACGGTTTTCGATTTTTGGAGGGATCTTTTCGAGATTTCCCAAACTAAAAAATTCTGACAACAAATCATTCGGGTCATGAACATTTCCGCTTAAAAGCGGAGTCATCCTCATTACTGCCTCCCGATGCAGACATAAGAAGGAGCACAACCGGTTGGGAGATCGCAGTGTCCCCAGAATGTGACATTCATCCAACACACCAAAACCCGGCATGAACCGGTGCGGGCATTCTGCAAAAATGCCTATTCACCGCACATCGCACCAGCATCCGGCACGAAAAACCACATCCCGTTCTCATACGAAAAGAAAATTACCTATATCCAGCATTCCTAACCGTAACCGGAATACATGAGAAAAAAAGACCTTGCAGCCATAGTCATCGCGATTTGGCTTGTCATCATCAGCTGCTTCATGCTCCTCGCCTATCGCATTGACCTCGAGATCTTTTTTGTGCTCTGGCTGATCGGGCTCCTCGTGATCGTAGAACTGATGGACACCCGGTTCACCCTCCCCCCGTACCTGCGGTATATCAAATACATTGTGGCGGTCGGCATCGTCATCTTCGGGGCAATTGTGACCCAGAAAGTGCTGGAGATATTACATAGATGAAGTTCTCCGTGCGCTACCTGATCCTCGCCGCCCTCGTGCTGGGTATCTTTACTGCGCTCTTTTTCTCGATCTCGGCGCCGCTCATCTACTCCTTAGAGCAGGACACATTCTACTCCCGGTATCACGACAACACCGATGTGCTCCGGGCGCAGCAACTCAACAGCACCACCGATCTGCTGCCCCTTATGCAGGACCTGCTGGATTTTTCCGGTCCCATCATCTTAAACATCAACCTCCGGGACATGGACCAGGTAAGGCGAGACCTCGCGCTCTTCGCCAAATACCATAAGAACCTCGATAACCTGATCATCCGGCTCGACATGACCCAGAGCGAGATCGAGGAGTTCTCAAAAAACAGCGACCTGCAACGGTTACTGCTCGAAGAACTGACGAACGCATCGATCTCGCTGGATGAATTACAACAACTGGAGATCCAGTACCGGGCAGAAAACAACCAGAACATGCTGATGTCCGTCATCCTGCAGCAGGAAGCGATCCGGCAGAAACTCAAGGAACTCTACGGGGAATATGACGCAGTCACAGAAAAGATCGATGCGATCAGTAAGAAGTACAACATCGACACCACGAAGAATGAAGAGAGCCGGACAGAATTCCGGGAGTATGTTGAAGAGATGACCAAATCAGCGCCGGCACTAGTCCCCGGTCGCACCCAACCTCCGTCAATCTCTCTTTTGTTGAAGCCGGATGCTGGCACCTATCTTGACGTCATCGAACTCTCCGCGTTCTATTCATCAGGCATCGCCCGGCAAACCACGCACCCGATCACCATATTCCTCGACAACAATCCCATCATCAAATCCAGCACTGATGCCAGTGGTGCATACCATGGATCCTTTGTGATCGGGACGATCCCTGCCGGCATGCACACGGTCAACGCTACTTCAGGCACTACCGGGTCGGCACCCCGGATCCTGAATGTCATAAAAGTCCCGTCCACCACCACACTCACGGCAAAAGCCGTATCCAACAAACCGATCGTCCAGTGTTCCGGCACGGTCACGGCAAACA
>JAQTSH010000320.1 GCA_028711405.1 Methanoregula sp. | reverse complement strand
GTACGATGCTTCGGAAAAATTCATGAGTTTTTTCCCGATAGTTCCGTTTGATGCCGAATCTGCGAGTATCTATGCGGATATTGCTCATATACTTTCCGGGAACGGACGGCATATCTCAACATTCGATGAACTGATCGCTGCAATTGCGATCAGACACGATGAACCGCTGGTCACCCGCGACCGGCATTTTGCGGAGATTGACGGGCTTGAACTGATCCATTACTGACTGTAGGCACGATGGAATTGCCTGCCAGTAATTTGTTCCGGATTGTGTGTGACTTTTTTGGCAGGAACCATTCCCTGGACCCACATGCCTCAATGGGGCGGGATACTACACGATCCGTAAACCTTGAAAACGATCTCGCTGCGACCCCGTCTCCGGTGACCGGAACCGTCATGGGAAGTTTTTGGTTTTTTGGTTTTTATCCCATAATCTATTTATAACGTGATTACATACATCCACGAAAGGGGATGCTGTCTTTTGCAGTTTTACAAAATTGTCTCGGAAGGGATCGCGCACAATTCCTATATGATCGCTTCCGGCGGGAGCGCCGCAGTGATCGATCCCCGCCGGGACAGTGACTGTTACCTCGAGATCGCGCGAAAAAACGATTGCACGATCACGCATATCTTTGAGACGCACCGGAACGAGGACTATGTGATCGGGTCAACAGAGCTCGCCAGCCGGTGTGGTGCGGAGATTTACCACGGCGCCCGGATGGCATTCGGGTACGGGATGGGAGTTCATGAAGGAGACCGGTTTGCGCTTGGCTCGCTTGATCTCACGGTTATCGAAACCCCCGGACATACTGAAGAGAGCTGCTCGTTTGTCCTCCGGGACAGGGAAATCTCAGATGAACCGTATATGGTGTTCTGCGGCGATACCCTTTTTGCCGGGGATATTGCCCGGACGGATTTTTTCGGGAATGAGAGAAAACGCGAGATGGCAGAGAGGATGTATGACAGCATCACAACGAAGATCCTCCCGCTGGGGGACGGGGTGATTCTCTGCCCCGCACATGGAGCAGGATCCATCTGCGGCGCGGAGATCGCGGATCACCCCTTTTCGACCATTGGGTACGAGCGGCGGACAAACCCGCTCCTCCGGATTGTGAAGGAAGCGTTCGTCTCCCGGCGCATCACGGAGACTCCCTATACCCCGCCCTATTTCCGGCAGATGGAGCGATTCAACAAAGACGGCGCTCCGCTCCGGACCGGTATGCCCCGTCTCCACCCGCTCACGGTCGCGGAGCTGAACCCTCTCCGGATCTCCGGTTGCCAGGTAGTCGATATCCGGGCGCCGACCGGTTTTGCCGGTGGACATATCCCGGGCAGTTTCTCCATATGGCGCGACGGAGTACCTGCATTCACCGGCTGGTTCCTCAACTACGAAGAGCCCATCGTGCTCATCGATGATTTCAACCTGGACCTGGAACCGGTGCTCCGTCATTTCGTCCGGCTCGGTTATGACAATCTCTCCGGGTACCTTGCCGGCGGTTTCGCTGCCTGGTACCGGGCGGCGCAGGAGGTGAGCACGATTGCCACATGCACGGTGCAATGCCTACGGCAGAGAATCGATGCCGCCCCGCCATTCCTGCTCGATGTCCGGGATAAGAAAAACCATACCCGTGTGGGAAGCATTCCGGGATCATATCATGTGTACGTGGGAGAACTTCCGTATCACCTCGATGAGATCCCGCGCGATACGCCGGTTGTGGTGTATTGCGATGCCGGGTTCAAGGGCAGTCTCGCCGCAAGTGTGCTCGCACGGCACCAGTATACCGATGTGACGAATGTACTTGGCGGGATGCAGGCGTGGATGCGAGCCGGATACCCTGTTGAAAAATAATCACTGATAAATTCAATCCTTAATCTATTGTTAAGGTTTGACAAGGTTTATCAACTTTCGTTCGGAATCCAGATGTGTAAGTCTATGGACATTGTGAAGATTCCCCGCATGGAGAAACAGGAATATGACCGGCTGATTGAGAAGGGGTATGTCTGCCGGATTGCATTCCAGGGCGAGAAGTTTCCCTATATTGCACCGTTCCTGTATGTCTTTGATGGTTCATTTCTCTACTTCTTGTCCACCAAATACGGCAAGAAACTGGAGTATTTCCGCAAAAGCCCCTATGTCTCGGTGGAGATTGAAAAGTACACAAAAGACCTCTCATCCTACACGTTTGTGACCATGCAGGGGTATCTCGAGGAAGTGGAAGACTCGATTGAGAAGAAGATCATCCGGGAGAAATTTGTGCAGCTGATCGTTGAGCGCAAGCTCTCGTGCAATATCCTTGCCGCGCTTGGTCATTCCCCGATGGATCCACCGGCTTCGATTGCCGAAGAAGAGCGGTCGCTGGTCTGGAGACTTGTGGGCGTCCGGGATCTTGTCGCGCTGAAGAATCTCTGACCTCCCCATTCACATTCATCTCTTTTCTGTGGGTGGATCTCGTGGTTGGCGAGGGAATATTTGCGGCGATTGTATTGCGACCGATTGATGGAATCAAATCCTGAGATGGATATGTCGTATCCACAGGTTCCTTTGGCAAACCCGCAATAAACACTTTTTTGTCCTCTACGGATATACTGCAATACAATGGATAACTCCCTGCCCGTGTCCGTAATCCCGTTTCTCGTCGTAGTGGCGACCGCCATAATTGTCATGGGCATCTCGGTGGCACTTCGCTGGTTCTGGGCGCAGGCACTTCCCTTCCGGGGGCTCTGGTCATTCATCAGTGCGCCGGGCATTGTCGTCCACGAGATTACGCACATCGCCGGGTGTCTTGTCACCGGAGCGAAGGTGAAAAAAGTTGTCTTCTTCTCATCGGAAGGAGGCTCAGTCACCTATGCGTCTCCCCGGATCCCTTTTGTCGGGAACGTGATCATCAACACTGCTCCGCTCTTCGGGATCCCGCTCGTACTCGCCATACTCGCGTGGCTGTTCGGGACATACCTGGGCTGCAACCTTGTTGTCCCCATACCGGCACCGGTATCCCTGTACGGGG
>JAQTSH010000319.1 GCA_028711405.1 Methanoregula sp. | reverse complement strand
GCAACACAGCAATGAACACTTTTTTGCAGGGAAAACTCAGCACCCCGAACCAATGTAATTAATAATGTATCACGTTCTCAATCAGATACTAAAGATCCTCAGATGGTGGTGACATGCAACAAGGATTTGAACGGCTCCTGAAGATGTGGAAGCCAAACCGGAACTGGCTGATTCTCTCTATTATCCTGACAATCGGAGGCGCGCTTGGAACGCTCGCCGTCCCGGCACTCTCGGAGATGCTGATCAACGATGGCATCCTGGGTAATAATCTCTCTGTGGTCATCGAATACGGCGGCTATATGCTGATTGTGACCGTTTTTGCCGCGGCATGCCAGATTGCCAACACCCAGATCGCGGTCCGGTTCTCTGAGCGGACTGCCCATTCCCTCAGGACACAGGCATACGACCGTATCCAGACTCTCTCGTTCGGCAACCTCGACCGCCTGCGTCCCTCGGATTTGCTCGTGCGGTTGACAAACGACATCCAGAATGTCAAGATCGCGATCCAGCAGGGGATCTTAAATCTCCCGCTTGTCCCTGCCATGCTCATCATCACCATCGCCGTGATTGCCGTGCGGTCGCCTGCTCTCATCTGGCTCATGGTTGTCCTCCTCATTGTGTTTTCCCTCCTCCTTGGCGCATATTTCTGGTTTGTCTTGCCGGTCGTTGATATACGGCAGGAGAAGTACGATGAGATGAGCGGCACCCTGCAGGAGAACATGTCAGGCATCCGCGTCGTGAAGGCGTTCGTGAGGCAGAAGTACGAGAACGAACGGTTCGCGTCAGTCGCCGGGAAGGTGAGGCAGTCCTCATTACGCGCCCAGACGCACATCGCCATCCTGATCCCGACCATGCTCTTTGTTATCAATATCGCGATGATCGCGGCCTTTTTGGTGGGCGGTATCTCCGTACTTGACGATGCGGGGTTCTCTACCGGTGAAGTGATCGCGGTCGTCCAATACATGTTCCTGCTCATCATGCCGTTTATGATCCTCGGGAACGTGCTTCCGGCGATCTCTTCTGCCCGCCCCTCGCTCGACCGGATTTATGAACTCCTTGATACGACCGCCGATGTCACTGACGCCGCCCAACCGGTTGCGGTCGAACTGTCGTCCGTAAAAGGGCATGTGGTCTTTGACCATGTCAGCTTCGGATACATCGGGGCGGATTCAAAACCCGGACCGCTTGTCCTGCAGGACATCAGTTTCTCCGCAGCGCCGGGCGAGACGATTGGGTTTTTAGGTCCCACGGGTTCCGGGAAATCAACACTCGTCCACCTCATTCCCCGGTTTTATGATGTAACTGCCGGGAAGGTCACGATTGACGGCATGGATGTGCGGGAGATCCCACAACAGGCGCTGCGGGGTATTGTCGGGATCTGCCTCCAGCAACCGAACCTTTTCTCCGGTACAATCCGGGAGAACCTCCAGTTTGCGACAGAAAACACGGATGACGGGAACCTCATATCAGCCGCGACGGACGCGGATGCCGACGGGTTTATCCGGAATATTCCCCGTCAGTATGATGATGCAGTCGCCCGCCACGGGGCAAATTTCTCCGGGGGGCAACGGCAGCGTCTCGCGATCGCCCGGACGCTCGCGGCAGAGCCGAAGATCCTGATCCTTGACGACAGCACGAGCGCCTGCGATGTGGCAACGGAAGCACGGATCCAGGATGCGATCAACCGGAGGTTTTCCGGTGCGACAAAACTCCTCGTTGCACAACGGATCAGCACCGTCATCTCTGCCGACCGGATTATCCTTCTCGAAAACGGCAGGATCATCGCCAGCGGGCGTCATGAAGAACTGCTCCGGACAAGCCCGGAATACAAGGAGATCTATGATTCCCAACTGGGTAAAGGGATCACCGGGGGTGTGACAGCATGAAGAACCTGCAGGATCCAAAGGACGATGACACGCTTCCGCCATTGATCCCCACCGCGAAACGGTTTATGGGTTATTTTGCTCCCCACAAGGTGATACTTGTGATCGTCGTCCTCCTCATGGCAGTCTTTGCCCTCTTTGAGGCAATCATCTCGCTGCTTTTAGGGTCTGCGACCACAATCATATCAGCCGGTCCGGGTCCGGTCGGACCGCTCTACCAGGTGATCCTCTGGATGGTGGCAGCAAGTGTGATCATCTGGGTCTCGGGCGTGATCTCTGAAAAACTGCTGACGGACATCTCGCAGGAGGCGCTCTACCGGCTCCGCGTTGACCTCGTCTCCCATATCCAGACGATGTCGCTGGACTTCTTTGACCGGCGCCCGATTGGCGAACTGATGAGCCGGGTGACGAACGATACGCAGGTGATTGAGCAGTTCATCAGTATCAGTTCCCTCCAGACCGGGCAGGCGGTGCTGACGATCATCATAACAAGTGGCATCATGCTCCTTGTCAACCCGGCGTTCACCATCCTGTCCTACATCATTGTGCTCGCTCTCGTTGGCGTGTCGTGGCTGATCACCAAGGCGTCCGGTTCGGCGTTTGTGCTGTTGCAGGAGAAGACCGGGGACTTAAACGGGTTTGCCGAGGAATGGATATCGGGTGCAAAGACGGTGGTCGCCTGCCGTCAGCAGCAGATGTCGTCACGGCGGTTCTCTGCCATGAGCCGGAAGGTTGCCAATATCGGGGAGAAAGCCCAGTTCTCTGCTCTTATCAGCCAGCAGGTGTCGACAATCTTCACAACGGTTGTGATGGTCTGTCTTCTCGTGATCGGCGGGATTATGGTGATGGACGGGATGGCAGAGATCGGGGTCTTGATCGCGTTCATCGGGTTCTCGTTCGGTCTTTTAAATGCATTTACCACAATCTTCTCGTCGTATGCCCAGATCCTGAACGCAATTGTGGGTGCGGCACGGGTCTTTGACGTAATCGACCAGAAGCCGACTGTGGATGACCGTGCCGGGGCTCCGGCGATGCCAGCGGTCGACGGGGATGTGGTTTTCGATCACGTGGATTTCAGCTACGTGCCCGGGCGGCGTGTCCTCTCGGATAATTCGTTCCATGC
>JAQTSH010000318.1 GCA_028711405.1 Methanoregula sp. | reverse complement strand
CGGCTTTTGTCCAGAGGTCGATGCCCCCGTCCCGGTACGCGGAGTCAAGGATCCACATCGTCCCTCTGGTCGGATTCGAGTTTGTCCAGGCGCTTGAGGATCTCAACCTGAACGGAGAAGGTCGCTGCTTCGAGCGGGTCGTCGCAGGCGATGAATGCCTCGCTTGAATGTTTCCGTGCGAGTTCGACCAGTTCTTCGCCATAGGGCTGGTCCTCTTTTTTGAGTGCCCGTGCGGACCGCGTCCACCGGTCCGAAATGCTCTTTACTCCCTGCCGGATGCTCTCAAAGGTTCTGCCCATCAGGTCACCTCCAGGGTCTGCTGCCCGCTTTTAGGCAGACCACCGGTTCTCTGCCGGTGGAGGCTCCGTACCGGTTCCCGTGACGATAGTTCCCCGGCGGAGGCGATCTCGATGACCCGGTCCGCCCGCTGCATCAGGATGGCAAAGCCCCGGTCGATTGCCGGGGCGTAGAGGATGACCAGCGATTCCCGTCCTGCATCCTTGAGCGCCCCGGCAACCGGCACGAGCATCTTCTCTGCTCCCTCGTAGAGGGTCGGGTCGTGCTCCACGAGGATGACCGTGTGCCCTGCCTCTTTCAACATCGCGAAGAGTTGGTGTGCCGTGAATGCCCGCTGGACATCAAAGTTCTTGGAGGTCCGGTGGATGCCCGACAGGATGCGGGAATAGTTCCCGCTGATGTAGAGGAACAGGAATCGCTGGAGCTCCGCGTTGCTGTTGATGGCTGAGACCATCACTCTCTCCGGTGCGATCACTGCGGTGTACGTGCCCGGATAGAGGTTCATTCCCTTGCGAAGCTCGATCTGCATAGCACCGGAACCTTCTGGGGGGGTTACTAAAAAATGGTAGGCAAGCGGGGGGTGAAAGTGACATTCAATGATTTTGGGAGTGAACGGGCAGGAGGTTTTCAATCGACACAGCTACCTATCCACAAACGGGAACGCTCTCGCCCACGAGCCTCGATGTTCACACAACTGCTTACTGTGGTATGGGGGTCGGATTGGAACCAGTTGTGCCTGTAAAGGATCCCTGTGAAGGCACCCCCCACCGGGAAATTCCGGCTTTTCCGGGCGCTGACCTGCGGGCAAAAGCCACTCATACCCTCTCCGACCCCCCACATGCCCCTTTTTAAAATGTGGCAAAATAGTGCTATTTTAACGTCGTAGATAGATTAATTTTTCCGGAATTATGCATGTGGGGGGTCGGATGGGGCTACAGTCCCCATGGGTGACCCCCCCCTCCCCACCCCCAACTCACTGGGGAGGGGGGTGCCCATGCCTGCCAGTATAGTGGAGCATGGCAGCTGCACGCGATATACCATAGGGCACCCGGTATCCTTCCGGGCAGGGTGACGTTCTTTTGCATGCCGGGTTATCGCCACTTGTCACCCAAACCAGGTTTTCCCTCCAAACTCCAAAACCCGGTCCCCGCGAGATCCCACCTCACACCAGTTCATACAGCGTCGTCCGCTGCCGGAGCGACCGTCCCAGGTCCGACACGATCCGCTCCATGTCTTGTGGGTCAAGGTAATCGGAACCCGAACCCCCGGCTGAACCGGTCACATCATCGGTGAACATCGTCCCCGCCAGATCGTTCGCCCCTGCGAGGAGGGCAAGCTGGGTCATCTTGAGCCCGACTTTGCCCCACGCCACCTGGATGTTGTCGATATTGTCAAAAAACAGCCGGGACACCGCAATCATCAGGATATCCTCGCGCCCGGTCGGTCCCGGGCGGGCAATCCCCTGCTGGTAAAGGGGGGTGTTCGTGTGGACAAACGGCAGGGTGACAAGCTCGGTAAACCCGTGCGTCTCATCCTGGATCGCCCGCAGGATGGCGAGGTGCTCCACCTGGTCGCGAGCAGATTCATATGAGCCATACATGATAGTCGCCGTCGACCGGAGCCCGGTCTCGTGAGCCTCTTTCGCGATCCGCACCCACTCGGCAGTCCTGACCTTTCGTGGGCAGATCACCTCGCGGACGGAATCTACGAGGATCTCCGCTGCGGTGCCCTGGATCGTCCCCAACCCTTCCGCTTTGAGCCGGAGCAGCACATCACGGGTGTTCCAGCCGTTCTTCTGCGCCACATGGGCTACCTCGTCCGGGCTGAAGGCATGGATATGCACACCCGGCGCAGCTTCGTGGATCCAGTGGAGCAGGTCAACAAAGGTATCGAGCGTGAACGCCGGATGGACACCGGAGAGAAGGCAGATCTCCGTCACCCGGCGCTCGTACGCCATCCGCGCCTGCTCCTGGATCGCCGCCTTGTCGCAGCAGTAGGCACCTTCGTCTCCGGCATTCCTGCCAAACCCGCAGAACCCGCAGAGGTTCTTGCAGATGTTGGTCACATGCAGGTTCTGGTTCCTCACGTAGGTGACCACATCCCCGACACGCTGCTCCCGGAGTTCGTCCGCTGCCGCCGCAACCCGCAGGACGTCCCGCCCTTGTGCAGTCATCAGACCGAGGGCTTGTACTTCCGTGAGCCGGTGCCCGCCGAGCACATCGGCAAGAAGCGTGGGGAGGTTTCTTTCCGTCATCGTGGCTACCGCCGTTTCTTTCCGGGTTTCTTCTGCGGCTTTTCAGGTTTGGCGTTTACGTGCCGGAGATACAGCTCGTGGATCACCATGAGGATGATGACGATCACGATCAGTTCGCCGATGTGGAGCGGGAGGAGTCCGATATACGGGACCGAGTAGTAGGCTTTTCCAATTACCCACTCCTTCTCGGTCGGCTGGATCTCGCCTACGCCGTCAACGGACAGGTACCCCTGGTCGCTCGCCGGGTTGTTGTCCCCCTTCGAGATGTAGCCCCCGTGGGAGGTGTTCGTGCCGGTGGTGAGGATGTAGCCTGCGCCGGGTGTGATGTAGCCGGAGGGCAGGATGAGCCGTTCCGTCCCCGCCCGGATGGGGATGTCATGGACACCCGGCGTGAGGTTGACCGGCGGGGGGGTATTGGCGGGATAGAGGATCCGGAACCCGGAGAGGGTCTGGTTG
>JAQTSH010000317.1 GCA_028711405.1 Methanoregula sp. | reverse complement strand
GAAAAATCGTCATTGAGCCGCCGCGGGGGCGTCCCTTCGGGGGCGGCGGAACCATCTCCCTCTTCGGTATGAAGGAAAAGGATCCGATCTGCAACGTGCTTCTGCATAAAAATTCCTTTCTCTCTTTGCTGAAGTACCGATATCTTCAGATTAACAAAATTGATATAATAACTTGTAGATAATTTTGTCCGGTAGGGACTTTTAGCCAATGTTCTCACACGACCAAAATTTTCATCCGCAAATGTGCCTAAAGCCAGCGGGAATTCAGGGTACATATGAGTACGGGACTACCGGATACAATTCCAGCGTTCCCCACTTTTTTCAAAGGTAGAATTTCCCCATCGATATGGTCTTGCCTGTCTCCCGGTCCACAATGAGCCAGGTGATTGGGGTATTATTCATCAGGACCATACTCCCGAACTGTATCCCTGTACCACTGCCGAAATCCCTCCCCGTTATAAAAAAGGTATCCCCGGTTTTGATGGTTGTATTAGAACCTCCCCCGCTGTTCCCCACCTCGGTAAAATTGAGGACCTTGCTGCTCCCTGTATCGTGGGCAGAAAGGGAAGTCGTGTTATCGCCGGCGCGCAAAAAAATCTTAATGGAATTAATCATGAACGGGTCCCCGCCATTGTGTTCAAAATAGATGCAATGATCATCAAGGTTGGGCGTTGCTTGTATCGAACTCTGGGGGCTCTTTTCAGCACCGCCGGAAAATCCCCCGGCATAGGTGCTTACGATCGCCGCGATCATGACAGTCACTGCAAGCATGAGTATGACACCCACCACCGGCGAGACCGCATCTGCATGATTTCTGCCCGGTCTCATACAACCACCACATCTTTGTCAAAGATGATCTGCCCGCTCGGCAAGTGGACAATCTTTACCGTGATAACCGCACCCGCCCGGTACCCATTATTCATTTGCCCCGCAGGATCAATAGTCTGAAAATTGAGAATAGTATCCAAAGCGAGATTCTTGTGTGACGTACCATAATATTGGGCAGGAGTTATGAGAACATCCCCTGCCATAAGGACTGCCGATGCATTCCCAAACCAGCTTTTATACCCACTATCTGAGTCTTGAAGCGTTATAGGATCAAACCGGTTCTGGTCATTGATGAACAGGACACCGCTGTACTTACCAGAATCAACTTTAACAGATTCTTCCTCGGCAAGGTACCCCTTAATCACGTGTCCCGTCTCGTTCCTGAAATACGTGGTGATGCTCAGGTCTTTAGTCTGGAGGGTATTTCCGCTGATGTGCTCGATTGTCATCGCATTGGCGGAAAAATCACCATATGTCCGGTTTTCATAGAAATGAACTTCAAGAATTGCAGAAGGGGCTTTTCTCTCCGTACTGGAAAGTCCGCCAGCTGCTGCACTGACGATAGCGGCAATGATAACTGTCACCGCAAGCATTAGCATGACACCAACTACGGGTGAAACACCCACATCAGTATTTCTCATCTTGGTATTTCCTTCACATCGCCTTATCATAATCACCGTAATACCAGATTTCCGTATGAACCCTGTCTGTTATAGGCAAAGTCACACAACACATCGTACGTTAAAATTCTTCAACTGATCATTTTAATTTGTTTTAAAACAAATAAACTTTGTGAGTGCAAGATGCGGACTATACGAAAATTCAGGACATGTGTAATACCAGAATTTGAAATGGGACAAACGATGTGTGAGTGAACGTCAATGAAAAATCTAACGTATATCTGTGACATTTTCTCGGAAATTTCGCGATCCGGTTATTAC
The DNA here is from genome assembly GCA_028711405.1 of Methanoregula sp. Lineage (GTDB taxonomy): Archaea > Halobacteriota > Methanomicrobia > Methanomicrobiales > Methanospirillaceae > Methanoregula. Next base: position 1,249 of record JAQTSH010000317.1, on the reverse strand, counting down.
GGACCGTCCGCTCGATCCAAACTGTGCATCCTGATAAGAATGTCCGAACAACCATTACGCGAAAAATTCCTTGACATTTGATGGAGGAGATGGATGAGCTACAGAAAAGATGTTGAGTGCGGAGTCTCGGAAGTGGTTGGAGAGATGCTCATGATCACTCTGGTCATAGTTTTAATCACGGTATTTTCTGTTATACTCTTCAATTTCCTGCCTACAGATCGTGATCCGAGCATTACGGTAATGATGACCAATGACTCGCAGAATGTCACTCTCTGGCACAAGGGAGGGGACTGGGTGAAAGCGGAAGATCTGACGGTTATAATCGGGAACGAGATCACCCGAACATCTTTTTCCCGGAAGAACGGGAATCTTATCCTTGTCCCAGATAAAACCGTGTTCGATCTCGGGAGTAATATCACGGTACAGATGTCGGCAAATCTAAAGGGGAATGAAACCATCAAACTGGTTACACCACGCACGGTCATCTTTACCGGGAGGGTCAGCCTGTGAACGAGGATGCCGTGGCGCCAGTCGTTGCCGTGATGCTCATCCTTGCAATAGGAGTAACGTTCTTCGCCGCATGGAATGCCTATTACGTGCCCTCCATGAAAGCGCAGTCCGAGATTACCCATCTCAAGGATGTCGAGACCGGATTCCTGCGATTTTCTTCGGATATCGAGACCGCTGCTTCCCTGAAAAAAACCGTCAGACTGTCAGAACCGATCCCGTTGGGAGGGGGGGAATTTACCTTTAATGCAGTAAAATCCGGGGGATTACTCAGGATTCAAAATGAGTCGGAAGGGTATATGCGCATCAGCATCATCAACGGAACCACTCCTGTAACGACAAGTAACCTCCTCCGTTTTTCGAATTATTCATTCCAGCCGGTGAATAATTTCTGGCAGGACCAAGGGTATGTCTGGTCATTTGGCAACGTGAACGTAACGAAAGGATCACTCTCAACACCCCTCCTGTATACCAGCATGGATACGGTCACGTACCGGATGACCAGGTCACTGTTCGATCTGGATATGGTTCCCTCACGAGACGATCCCGCCGTGTGTTCCCTGATGAACGTGTATATAGTGAACATGACTCCGGCTGCAGGGCATACCACTTCAAGCGGTAATGGGAACGGGATGCTCGTGCTGGAGAGTACGGTCACGAATCAGCAGTTTACCAACGCGACGAGTATGACGCTCAGGATCAACCCCGGCATTCCCGAAGGATTCCGGAGCGCACTCTGGAA
>JAQTSH010000031.1 GCA_028711405.1 Methanoregula sp. | reverse complement strand
TACGCCGTCCCAGGTATTTCCTGCCCGGATGATGACAACCGGTATCTTAGATTGGCATGCTGAAGTGTTCACAGGGGGGATGTGGGGTGGTTCAGTATTTATTGGTTTTCGGTGCGGGGTTCCGGGAGGGTAGGTGTTTGAGAGGATCTGTGGACATCCCTCGTTGAGATGTTCATACAATTCCGTCGTGGAAGTAATCCCTGCAACGGTGTCCGTCCCCGGACAGACATGAAATGAACACTTTTTACTGTTGCACCACGAATACCATATAATCTGAATTTTTCCGAAGGCATGAAATGACTGAGAGAGAGACAGCATTCCGAAAACAACCGGATGGACAGGGTACTTCAACGGCACAAGAGATCATTCCCGCCGCTCCGGAAAAACTCTCACTCAGTACATTGGAAAACTGGCTTTTTGGTGCTGCAAATATTCTTCGTGGTCCTGTGGATCAAGCGGATTACAAAACTTACATCTTCCCGCTGCTGTTCTTCAAACGCATCTGCGATGTGTATAATGAAGAATATCAACAGGCACTCGAAGAAGCCGGTGGAAATAAAGAAGAAGCAGAGTTCCGTGAAAATTTCCATTTTTTCATCCCCGATCACTGTCGCTGGAACGATGTCCGTGAAGAGACGGAAAATGTTGGGCAGGCACTTTCTGATGCGATGCGCTGCATCGAGACGGCGAACAAAGGAACGCTCTATGAGATTTTCGGCGATGCCCAATGGACAAACAAAGAACTGTTCTCAGATACGCTTCTCGTCGATCTCATCGAACATTTCTCGGAGCACGATCTCTCCAACCGGAATGTTGAGCCGGATCTTGCTGGTCAGGCATACGAGTACCTGATCAAGAAATTTGCGGATCTGTCGAACAAGAAAGCCGGGGAGTTCTACACGCCGCGCCCGGTGATCCGGCTCATGACGATGATCCTCAAGCCGCAAGATTCAGAGACCGTGTACGATCCCGCGTGTGGAACCGGCGGTATGCTGCTTGAGGCGTTCAATTATGTCCGGGAACATAAGGGAGAGTATCGCCGGCTCCGGCTCTTTGGACAGGAGAAGAACCTCACGACCTCGTCCATCGCCCGGATGAACTTGATCCTGCACGGTCTTGAGGATTTCCAGGTTATCCGGGATGACACACTTCGCCGCCCCGCTTTCTTTGACGACAATAAGATCCGTACATTTGATTGCGTCATTGCCAATCCCCCGTTCTCGCTGAAGAAATGGGGAGAGGAGGTTTGGGAGAATGATCCGTATGGCAGAAACTTTGCCGGGATGCCTCCGGCAAGTTACGGGGATTATGCCTGGGTCCAGCACATGATCGCGTCGATGGCAAAACCGTACGGGCGGATGGCGATAGTGCTTCCGCAGGGTGCCCTGTTCCGGAAAGGTGCAGAGGGGAAGATCCGGACGAAACTACTTGACTCTGATCTGCTGGAAGCGGTGATCGGACTCGGACCAAACCTGTTTTACGGGACGACACTTGCCGCGTGTGTCTGTATCTTCCGGCTCACAAAGGACGCGCGGCACAAGGGCAGGGTACTCTTCATCGATGCGTCAGGTTTGTTCAAGAAGGGTAAGAACCAGAATGAGTTGCTTCCGGAACACGTTGACCAGATCTATTCCTGGTATGGAGCGAATGAAACCCGGACGGGAATTTCCCGGGTTGCGACGCTCGACGATATCCGATCACAGGATTACAACCTGAACATTTCCCTGTACGTGGAGCCGGTGATCGTAGAGGATACGATGACGGTTTCAGAGGCACTTATTGATCTGAAGAAGGCGGCAGCGGATTGCGAATCCGCCGAGAACCGGCTGAAACAGTTGTTATCCGAAACGGGAGTGCTCTGAATGCCGGAAACGATCTCGCAGCAGGATCTCGAACGGTACTTCTGGGGCGCTGCGGTGCTTCTTCGTGGATATATCGATGCGAGCGACTATAAGCAGTTCATCTTCCCGCTGCTCTACTTCAAGCGGGTCTGCGATGTCTTTGATGAGGAGTCAGCGGAAGTCACGCAGGAGTACGGTGCCGGTGTCGGAGAAGATTTTGCGGAGTACCACCGGTTCACTATCCAGAAAGGCGCCCACTGGAAAGATGTCCGGGAGAAGACGACCGATGTCGGTGTCGCGATCCAGAATGCGATGCGGGAGATTGAGAAGTCCAATCCCGAACGGCTTGCCGGGATCTTTGGCGATGCCCCGTGGACGAACAAGAGCCGGCTCTCGGATGAAACGCTCCGCGATCTCATCGAGCATCTCTCATCAGAGACGCTCTCGCTCTCCCATGTGCCACAGGACGAGCTTGGGCAGGGATACGAGTACCTGATCAAGAAGTTTGCGGACGATTCCGGGCACACGGCAGCGGAGTTCTATACGAACCGGACGCTCGTCAAGCTCATGACGCTCATGCTCGACCCGAAGGAGGGCGAGTCGATCTATGATCCAACCTGCGGGACGGGCGGGATGCTGCTCGTCGCTGCGCTCCAGCTCAAGGAGCAGGGCAAGGAGTACCGGAGCCTGAAACTTTACGGGCAGGATATCAACCTGATCACGTCTTCGATTGCCCGGATGAACCTCTTCCTGCACGGCATCGACGACTTCGAGATCGTGCGGGGCGATACGCTTGCCCAGCCGGCGTTCCTCAAGAACGATAAACTCCGGCAGTTTGACGTGGTGCTGGCAAATCCGCCGTACTCGATCAAGAAGTGGAACCGGGATGCATTTGCTGTGGATCCATATGGCAGGAACCTGTACGGCGTGCCGCCACAGGGACGGGCTGACTATGCGTTCTTCCAGCACATCATCAAGAGCATGAACCCAAAAACCGGGCGGTGTGCGATCCTGTTCCCGCATGGGGTGTTGTTCCGGGATGCGGAGAAAGAGATGCGGAAGAAGATGGTTGCCGATGATCTTATCGAATGTGTGCTCGGACTCGGTCCCAATCTCTTTTACAATTCCCCAATGGAAGCCTGTGTTGTTGTCTGCCGGATGAAAAAACCGGATGAGCGAAAGGTAAAGATCCTGTTCATCAACGCTATCGATGAAGTGACGCATGATAAGGCGCAGAGTTTCCTCGAACACCAGCACATCGAAAAGATTGTCGACGCATACCGGGCGTTTGAAGATATTGACAACTTTACCAAAGTGGTTTCTATCAAAGAAGTGCTAGCGAATGACGGCAACATGAGCATCCCCCTTTATCTCTCCCGTAACGGCAACAACGGGCACGAACACACTCTCGAAGAAACAACAGAACTGTGGGAAGCGAGCATCCTGAAACGGAACCGTTCTACCGATGCACTTTTTTTATCGCTGAAGGATGCGGGGTTTCATGAGTGAATCGGTGAATGGATTTTCTCCTATGGCTCGGACAAAGGTTACGCTCGGATATATTGCAAGGAATATCTTAGAAAATGAGTACAAGCCAACAGAAAAAGGACTCACCCGCTGCATCGGACTTGAACATCTTGATCCTGGCTCCCTGAAAATTTGTCGATGGTCTCAGATTACACTGGAGATGTCATTCACCCGGCGATTTTACAAGGGACAGATTTTATTCGGCAAGCGGCGAGCGTACCAGAAAAAAGTTGCCCTTGCGGATTTCGATGGTATTTGTTCGAGTGATATCCTCGTGATCGAAGCAAAAAAGGAAAATTTTGTTCCTGAACTTCTCCCATTCATTATTCAGGATGACCGGTTTTTCGAATATGCTGTGGGCACTTCCTCGGGATCACTCTCACCAAGGACAAAATGGAAGTATCTCGCAGATTATGAAATCTGGTTGCCCTCGATCGATGAGCAGCGCCGCAGCGCCACTACGCTTTGGGCGGCGGAAGACTGCATTGTGAAGGGCGAGCGGTTCATTGCAGTTGTGGAGCGGGCGAAGCAAGTACTTCTAAAAGAAATATTTGAAAAAACTTTGAAACACGTTCCAAAATATTGGGAACAAATTTCATTGTCGAAATGTATCATTGAAAGAAGTGTAGGAAGTCAATCACCTCATAAAAAAACAAAATATGTTGGTTTAGAACATTTTGAATCGGGTCATAATCATTTGTTGGGTTATGGGGATAGTCAGAAATTTGAAAGTAATTGTTCTGTTTTCGAAAAAGGTGACGTTCTCTATGGTAAACTACGTCCATATCTGGATAAGGCGGTAATATCTGACTTTGATGGAATATGTACAACTGAAGTAATCGTTTTAAACGCAAATGAAAAAACAACAAATGAATTCTTGATTTATTTACTCCATTCTAAAAAATTTGTTGAATGGACATCTCATCGATCATACGGAACAAAAATGCCGAGAACCTCAATTGATCTAATCGGAAGATATATTTTTTCACTTCCCCCACTCCCCGAACAACTCCAGATTGCTGCCATCCTCACCCGCTGCGATGAGACAATTGCCGCTGCCCGTGCGAATGTCGCTGCGGCAAAGGCACTGAAAATGAAGATGATCAATGAGATGCTGGGAGCAACGACGAATTAATCCACTTCAATTTTCTTTTACGTCGAATTCTGAAATTTGCCAGACATCAAGAGCATTAGAATAGACATACACATAATGTCTTCCTGCTTGAAAAACAGAGCGAGCTATTGTTGCCTCCCATGTATTAAAATCTCGACCTTTAGAGATCGATGCAACTGCTCCAAAACCAGCCACACCAAATACATTTTTTATTTCTGATTTTTTAACGGTTACAGATGTTACTTCAAACAATAAATCGTGTTCAGAGGAGATATTGGTACATCCTTTGACCAATATGGACTGTCCTATAGTTACATTCTCGATAGGATCGATTGTTATCACTGGTTCTTCTACCAAGAAACTTAATTTTGTATAGGTATCATCAACATGAGATGTGTTTATAATGGTAACAAGGTTTTGAGCAGCTTCCGAGCCCGTGATTCTGGTCATTCCTTCTACGACAAAAAAATCACGATTTTTTGTATTTTTTATAATTTTCCTGATGCCGTCCATGATTGGAAACACATCAAGTTCCCCATTCTCCATCGGATGCTGAAGAATAACAAAATATTGACCTGTCTCCATTGTTTTCGAGATTTTTGGAGATAGAATAAATTCAAAAGACTCATCTGGAAAGACCTGAACGGTAGAGAAATTGAAAAATTTTTCTCCGAATATCCAAACCCCGATTCCTTTGGCAGGGGCATTTGTAGCAATTCCGCTGATTATTAGAACATCCCCTTTTACGAGAGTTGAACTAGTCAGTGTTCCTGCAATAAACGGGGATTTAAATAAAACTCTACCCTCTTGATTTTCCATGGAGGGCATTCCTTTTTTTTGGAGAATTGATCTTACATCGCGTTCTACACGGGATGCCAAATTTTCTTCAGTCGTAAAATATGCAACATTATGGTCTTTTTTGATATGGTTCTTGAATTCATTTAATTCCCTTATCTTATCACATTGGACTGAATTGGGAGGAATTCTCCCCTCATTTTCATCAATCAAATACATCAGAGCAGGTAATTTTTTCTCAGCAGCCTTCTTATATTCAAGTTCGACAATCGATTTTTTAGTAACATCATCGATGGAACCATATCGCATACCGATGATCCCAATATACATATCAGACCGGGATACTTCATCCAGACATGTCTGAATCGGAGGTTCGGGTCGTGCCCCGAAATCCTCCATCCCAACAACGTCAATATCAAGGTCTTCATTTATTTCATCCAGTTTTTTCCGGACCGCCTCACGATAAGATTTAAGATCCTCTTTGGTGGAACTTAAAAAAATTGTAAAAGGCGGCATATTATTCCCGTTGAACTAATTGATCATAATCAGATTATCAAAGGATATAATTGTCTCCTGTGTGATATCTAAATCACTCATTATGTTCCCTTCGGAGATGAGACGATTACCGCTGCCCGTGCAAATGTCGGGGCGGCGAAGGCGCTGAAGATGAAGATGATTAATGAGATGCTGAGTCCTGTATAGATTGTGATAACAATGTTGAAAGATCACACGTATGAAGAAATTCGCAAAGCCGCTATTGATATTCTCATGGGAAAAGAGCAACAATTACGTCACAAGCCCACACAATTTCGCAGTTTTATGGTTGGAACGGCAGAGGTAATTCAGCGAAGAGATCCTTCTTCAAGACCCGAACCAAGTTATTGTGGTGATCCCCGCCTCTCCAATAACGATGAACTATTATTTCAGGAGATGTTCTGGGACTTATTCCGTCAGGGCATCATCACACTTGGATTAGATATGCAGAACGAAGAATTCCCTTGGTTCAGAGTATCAAGTTTTGGAAAAAAGATTCTTGAAAACCAGAATCCCTATTTTTTCCATGATGTATCCAGCTATGAAGCCGTGATAAAACAAAATATCCCTGACATTGATGAAGTCACGCTTCTGTATCTCAAAGAAGCCATGCAGGCCTTCATGAGCGGGTGCATGCTCTCTTCTTCTGTGATGCTCGGTGTCGCAGCGGAACATTCGTTTGAGCAATTGTTGGAAACTATTGCGGGAAATTCAAAGCACGAACCCACATTTAAAAGTGTTTTCAAAGAGCGATCAATCCTTCATAAGTTGAACAAATTCAAAAAAATCCTCGATCAGCATATCGCTGATTTCACACCAGAACTCCGGGAAGACCTCGACACAAATTTTTCCGGCATCATTGCAATCATCCGGAACTTCCGGAATGAATCCGGGCACCCGAGCGGAAAGATCATCTCGCGAGAACAGTGCTATATTCTGTTACAATTGTTCATCCCATACTGCAAGAAGATCTATCAGTTGAAAAAATTCTTTGAAAACGCGGTTTGATGTGACGAAGTAAATTCTCGTCTCTCTTTGCAGAAATTCTTTATAGTATAACAAGGCTATAATCAAAAGTAACGGTAAAATCTCGTGATTGCATCTCATGGATTACCGGAGATTTTGTAATGAGCCAGTATCGTAATCCTCCTATTGTCGAAGCAATCTGCGAATTCCGCTTTTCTCAGGACACAAAATGGGATCCGACCATTCCCGGCTTATTATATGAAAAATTGAAGGCAGAATTCCCCCATAAAGAGAGCAGAATTAATCAGGAAATCGAGTTCCGAGCCGATGAAAAAGGATTGAAACCTTGGGTAAAAAACCCGGATCAGTTGGCTGTATTCCTTTCGAACGATCGCCTCACACTTATTCAGGTTGGACAGAACCGACTCTCAATTCACCATCTCAAACCGTATTCGGGATGGGAAAATTTTAGACCGAAAATTAAACATGCCTTTGAAATGCTGAATTCAATCACGGAAATCCGTGGTATTGACAGAATGGCTCTTGTATATATTGACAAAATCGAAATCCCCGGGCCCAACATTGACATGAAAGAGTATTTCCACTTCATGCCTCAACTCGGAGACGGATTTTCCCAGCAGTTCAACGATTTTATTGTAGGATGTGATTTTCCATACCATAGTAAACGGGATATCTGCAAACTCCAGCTCACATCCGCAATACCTGAAAATAAATCTAACACTGCGTACGTTCTGACAACCGAATATTTCCTTGCAAAGAAAAAAGCAATTTCCCGTGATAATGCACTTGAATGGATGGAGGATGCACATTCAGTCGTCCATGGCATTTTCAAGAGTTGTATAACTGAAAAACTTGAAGATCTTTTTGGACGGACTGGATAATATGGACGCTTACCTGAGTACAAATTCCTTTGGGAGTTACCAAAGAACATGGGTCTGGGAAGATTGTCAGGGATCTGATCCCGTATCATTGCGTGCAGTACTCGATGCACATTTTGAAACAACCCTGCGAAACACCTTTTCGCGAGCTATGATCAGTGACTCAATCCTCTCCAGTTGGCAACCGGAGAAGAGTGCTCTCAATACACTCACTATTGAGAATTCGTTACGATTGCTTCAGAGTCATCTTGGGTTTGAATTCCCCCGTCCTGGGGAAGTAGTCGACTATCTCCTGAAGCACCAGGGTCTTTATGATCTTGTTTTGTATACCTGTTATCGTACAGAAGAGATCTTCGGGCATAACTCACAGATCAGCCTTGAACTCTATCACGATCCGGAAATCCATGATGAATATCTGACGATTTTTGTACGGCAGGAAGAGTACGAACCCGATATCATCGATCAGATTGATGCAATCTGCCGTGAATATGAGCAGGGGCTCGCCGGAATTGATGGATACCTTCTTGTGAATACGGATTTCCAGCCACCCACGGTGTAATGAATGCTATTTGAGTGGGCGCAGTTTTTAGATATTGCGAAATTTCTTCTTGAGCACGGCAAGCAGGTTTCGATACCGCAGGATGCTGCATATAGATCAGCGATGAGTCGAGCATACTATGCTGCCTTCGGGCATGCAAAAGTGTTCGCAATGGATACCCTGAATTTTAGTCCTTCGGGAAATGAAGAAGATCACATCAATCTGCGGGATTTTTTTAAGGATCACCAGAGACCTGATGTTTCGCGACATTTGACCCAGCTGCGTCAGTGGAGAAACCAGAGCGATTATGAAAACCCCAGCTACGTCATCAACGAAAGCCAGACGAAAAGAGCAATTCAGCAGGCAGAAAGTCTCATCCAATCGATGAATACCTGACAATTATGAGATGAATCTTCATGTCCTTTTCCGAAGCCAACACAGTCCGTGACGGCATCAGGGATTACCTGAGAAAAACCGGCTGGACGTACATCTCGCGAACAGATCTGTCAAGAGAAGAAACAGACGTTTTCGTTGAACAGCAACTCGTTGAATCCCTGAAAAAGATCAACCCGGAGATTGCAAAAAATCCCGGGAGGGCAGATGAAGTCATCTATAAACTCCGGGCGATTCTTCTCTCTGTCCAGAGCGAAGGACTGGTGAGAGCCAACGAAAAGTTCGCCGCATGGCTTAACGGCGAACACAGTATGCCCTTCGGGAAAAACGGTGAGCATGTCCCGGTCCGGCTCATTGACTTCGATCATCCCGAGAATAACACGTACACCGTCACAACTGAATACTCGTTCTCAACCGGCTCCGTCACAAAACGGATGGATGTCGTCCTACTCGTCAACGGCATCCCGCTTGTCATCGGGGAATGCAAGACCCCCGTCCGACCCTCCGAGACCTGGTTCGACGCGGCGTATGACATCAATGAAACCTATGAAAAATCCGTCCCAGCATTGTTCGTGCCCAATGCCTTCTCATTTGCATCGGAAGGAAAGGCATTCTACTACGGCGCAGTGAGAATCCCTATTGATAACTGGTCTCCGTGGCGCGAAGAGATCCACCTTAATGCTCCTACACTTTCCGCGATCCTCTCAACAATCCGGGCATTTCTTACTCCGGCTGTGATCCTCGACATCGTGAAAAACTTCACGGTCTTTGCCACCAACAGAAAGAACCAGAAGATCAAGATCATCTGCCGGCACCAGCAGTACGAAGCCACCAATCTGATTGTCGAGCGGGTGAGAAACGGCACACCAAAGAAAGGACTCATCTGGCACTTCCAGGGCAGCGGCAAATCGCTCCTCATGGTCTTTGCCGCGCAGAAACTCCGCATCGATCCCGTCCTGAAAAGTCCCACGGTCATCATTGTCGTCGACAGGATCGATCTCGACACACAGATCACCGCCACATTCAACGCAACTGAAATTCCCAATACGGTTACCGCCGGAACACGGGAAGAACTCCAGCGGCTCCTTACGCAGGACACCCGGAAGATCATCATCACCACCATCTTCCGGTTCGCTGAAGCGGAAGGCGTGCTCAATAACCGGGACAACATCATCGTCATGGTCGATGAAGCCCACCGTACCCAGGAAGGAAATCTCGGGCAGAAGATGCGGGCAGCTCTCCCCAATGCATTCCTGTTCGGGCTGACCGGGACGCCCATCAACAAGATCGACCGGAACACGTTCTGGGCGTTCGGTGCGGAAGAAGACCAACAGGGATACCTCAGCCGGTACACATTGGAACAGTCCATCCGGGACAAGGCAACCCTGCCCCTCCATTTCGAGCCCCACCTGCTGGAATACCACATCGACCAGGAATCAATCGATGAAGAGTTCGGGAAGATCACAGACCAACTCACACAGGACGAAAAGAATGAACTTGCCAAACGAGCCGGCAGGAAATCCAATTTTGTTCACGGTGAAAAACGTGTCAGTGTCATCGCCGCCCATATCGTGAACCACTACCAGCAGAATGTTTTCCCGAACGGGTTCAAGGCAATGATTGTCTGCTATGACCGGTTCGCCTGCGTCCAGTACAAGAACGCGCTGGATTCCTTGATCGATCCCGAGATGTCGGACATCATCATGACCGTTGCTCCGACAGATCCTGACGAATGGAAGATGAGATGGGACCGGAGCCGGGACAATCAGGAAAAAATTCTCGACCGGTTCCGGGACCAGAACGATCCGCTGAGCATTCTCATCGTCACTTCCAAACTTCTCGCCGGGTTCGATGCCCCCATCCTCCAGACCATGTATCTCGATAAACTGATGAAGGATCACACGCTCGTCCAGGCAATCTCGCGGGTGAACCGTCCCTACCCGAAAAAATCGTACGGGCTCATTGTCGATTATATCGGGGTGTTCGACAAGGTGAGCCGGTCCCTGATGTTCGATGAGCGTGAGATGCTCACGGTCGTAAGGAACCTTTCGGAATTGCGGGAAAAATTACCCAGAGCCGTGAAAAAATGCCTGGATTATTTCCCGGGTGTCGATCGCTCCATTACAGGATATGAAGGTCTGATGGCAGCCCAGGAACACCTGCCCAACAACGAGATCAGGGATCAATTTGCAGCAGATTACTCGTATCTCTCACGGATCTGGGAAGCCCTGTCACCGGATGCATGTCTTCGCGATTTCAAAGATACATACCGCTGGCTGAGTCAGGTTTACGTTTCTGTCAAACCCACGAGCGGGCGGGGCAAACTCATCTGGCATGTTCTGGGCGCGAAAACCCTGGACATCATGAACGAGCATGCCCATCTTGCAGCGATCCACGATGATCTGGACATCTCTATTCTTGATGAGAACACCCTCAAGGGACTGGTGGAATCGCAATACCCGAAAAAGGTGAAGGAGATCGAGTTCAAGATCGCCCGTCGACTCCAGAAACATCTCAATGATCCGACGTTTGTCCGGCTGGGTGAAAAACTGGAAAGAATCAAAGAGGAATATGAGAAAGGCTTCTTCTCCAGCCTTGAGTTCCTGAAACGGCTCCTCAGTCTTGCAAAGGAAGTCCTTGAAGCGGAAAAAGAGGTTGAGCCGGAAAACGAACGGAAAAAAGCAAAGGCTGCGCTCACAGAACTGTTCAATGAAGTGAAGACCGATAAGACCCCGATCATTGTCGAGCGTGTGGTCAACGACATCGATGGTGAGATTGTCAAGGCAATCCGGTTCCCGGAATGGAAACAATCGATTGCGATGGAACGCGAGATCCAGAAAACGCTTCGCCAGACTTTGAAGAAATACAATCTCCACACGGATCAGGAATTGTTCAGGAAAGCGTACGCATACATCAAGCAGTACTATTGAGTTGCCTCTCTCTCCACTCCCGCCAATTCGTTTTTATCCACAAGGACTGAAGTCTCCTGCTTATTCTTCCTGTGCAGAGAAGCCCTGTTTACCCATACCCCCCCACACCCCCACCCCAGGTGCACCCCCCTCCTGCTGAGGGCAGGTGGGGGGTAGGTCACACCCGCCCGGCATGGCAGGTGCACCCCCCACGAAAGACCCCAGCCAGTACAAGATGCAAGCATGTCTCCGACGTGAAGCCCCGTCCGGAAAAGGGGGGTGGGTACCCCCAAGGTACCCTTGAGTGGGGGTATGGCTTCGTGACACGGGTGGTGGGGTCAAGGGACCCCTGCCCTTTTTTACCTGGGGGGGAGGGGGGGATCCCAGGCACAAAAAAGGTGGCAGGGGGTCCCCACCGCAGGTCTCAAACAGTGGGGGGTGGGGGGTAAAACCCAATCCGGGCTGATCCACCCGGCAGGCGCTCCGACGTAAACGAGCACCGGAAAAACGGGGGAGGGGTGCCCCCAAGGTACCCTTGGGTGGGGGTATGGCTTCGTGACACGAAGCCATACC
>JAQTSH010000316.1 GCA_028711405.1 Methanoregula sp. | reverse complement strand
ATACCCGTGCCGTCATGCTGGATCGATGAGGTCTTGCCGTGCATCGTATGCCCTGCCCGCACGACGCTGCCCCCGAACACTGTGCAGATTGCCTGGTGCCCGAGACAGACCCCCAGCGTCGGGATCGTGCGGCTCATGGTCCTGAGTACTTCAAGGCAGACGCCGGATTCAGCCGGTGTACCGGGTCCGGGGGACAGGATGATCCGGTCACAGTCGGTCATTTGCAACCGTTTGAGCGGTGTGTCACTTGTGTACACGATCGGTTCTGCCCCCAGTCTGCCTACCTGCTGGTACAGGTTGAACGTAAAACTGTCAAAACAATCGACAATAAGGACTCTCATTCTGCCACCCCTGCCCGCTCGATCGCCCGCATCATCGCAGCTGCCTTCGTCTCGGTCTCCTGCCATTCGTTCTCCGGGACGGAATCTGCGACGATCCCGGCGCCGACCTGGACATGAGCCCGGCGGTCTTTTACGATCACGGTACGGATTGCAATCGCGAACTCAAGGTTCCGGTCGAACCCGATATACCCCACTGCCCCGGCATAGATCCCCCGGGGGTCTGGTTCCGTCTCGTCGATGATCTGCATCGCCCGGATCTTGGGCGCACCCGATACCGTTCCTGCCGGGAAACACGCTTTTAACGCATCGTAGCAGTCGAGGTGATCGGCGAGTGCCCCGTTCACTGTCGAGACCATATGCTGGACATGCGAGAACTTCTCGACGCCCATGAACTCTGCCACCTCCACAGTGCCAAACTTGCAGACCCTGCCGAGATCGTTTCGCGCAAGGTCGACAAGCATCGTGTGCTCTGCCCGTTCTTTTGTGTCGTGCAGGAGTTCCTCTGCAAATAAGGCATCCTCTCTGGCGTCATGTCCACGGGGACGGGTACCAGCAATCGGCACGGTTGTTACCCGTCGGTTCTCCACCCGGACAAGCATCTCCGGGCTGGCGCCGATCACCTGCTCGTCACCGAAGTCGAGGTAATACATATACGGGCTTGGATTGATTTCACGGAGCGCTGCATAGATTGGGAACGGGTCATTCCCGACCGGGCACTCCATCCTCCGGGAGATCACTGCCTGGAAGATATCGCCCGCCATGATATGCTCTTTCACCCGTTCGACGGATTGCCGGAACTGAACGTTACCGGTGTTGTCCGTGATATGCTTCGGGCTGATCTTCGCTGTACTGGGACGGGAAACAATGACCGGATGCTGCACGGCAAGCGTTTCGATGGTGCCCCGAAGCGCAGCGATACGGGCGACACAGCGCTCGTATTCAGCTGCCGGATCCGTGTCATAGGTCAGAAACGGGCTGTCGAAGATGAAGAGTCGCTGCCCCGTATGATCAAAGACGATACAGTCTTTCGTGAGCATGAACCGGGCATACGGGGTGTCGGGCACCGTGGTTTCGTCCCGCTGCCCGACCTGCGGGAACAAGGCATGTACAGTCTCATAGGAGAAGTACCCGACCATTCCCCCGAAGAATCGCGGGGCTTTCATGTTTATGTAATGGAACCGCGAGAGGATCGTCCGGATCTGGTCGACCGGGTTCTGCCCCTCCGGGTTGCGGGCGATGGCGACGTACGGTTCGCTGCCGGTGATCCGCACGTCGTTTGTGATGCTGATCTCACAGACCGGATGGATTCCGATATACGAGTAGCGGGCGATCTTCTCGCTCCCGTCAATCGACTCAAGCAGGAATCCGGCACCCTGCCGGGTGGCGGAGAAGACTTCAACAGGAGAGCACCGGGGCAACAGCAGTTCAGCGCAGAGCGGGATGACAAGTGGCTTCGGCTGGTTCTTTACTGCGGTAAGGAACTCAGGGAGGCTGAGATTCAGCGTCAGCGCCCGTCTGTCTGAATAGTTGAGGTCGTTTTTTTGCAACATGTCATTACGGGGTGTATCATGATCGTTTTTTTTGGTCTCCCGTTGTGTGTCAATCAGGGAATCCTGTACGTTTTGTGTTAAAGCGCTATCCAGTCCACCGGCATCACCAACCATGGTAACTCCTTTTTACATGATCCCCCGTGATCCGGGGAAGAGGTGTGTAAAGTGCCCCGGCACAGGGTAACGCAACTGCGGGTTCTCCGGGACAACACGCGCCCTCCCGGATATCTCCCGCATAAATGCATAATTATGATGTGTATTGTACATATTTATACATTATTGCCGTTTATCAGCAATTCATGTAAATTATCAATCATCAATGCCTTTGGATGGCACGCGATCCGGATGCCGTTCCGGGATATTACGGGCGGGAAACCGTTGGAAATGAGAAAGAAATGCCTGAATTACTCAAAAATCCGAAGATGCTGTGAGCATCGTGCGAAAGTGACCACAAATTAATAATAGAAATACAAACGTAATTACGAGTGTTTATTCTGGGGTGGATATGATGCAAATACAGGAGTATAATCCGGATGCGGTAATCGGGAAAAAGTACCAACGTGGTCTTCTTCCGTATGGCGGCTGTGTAAACAGTTCTGGAAAAATTACGTTTGCCATCAGTAAAAAAGAGTTTGACCGAGAGATGGAAAAGTTGAGTTCTCTTGAATAACGAAATTCTTTTTCTGGATACGTGCGTCTTTATTGATTGTCTGGATTCGGATAAACACGAGCAGATTCTCGATCATGCGAATAACGACGGTTTCACAATCACAACCTCAATTACTGTTTTGGGTGAGACCGTTACCCAGTTGATGGAATGCCGGACGGAGATTGATCGTATCGTAAAATTTTGCGAGCTGCTCGATCAGTGGGATGTGTCATTTTCTTTTCCTAACGACGTGATAAGAAAACTTTGTTATTTCATCGGAGAAGAATTGAGTGTTCGGGACGACCTCTTTTATCAGGTCACCGACAGGACACATCTGGCGTATGCGATTGCCTATAAATCTGATTTTTTTATCACGTCTGACAGGGCTATCCGGCAATTCGTGCTTCCAAAAAAAATAATGAACGCCGGGTACCGAAAACCCGATACCCTGACCTTACACGAATTTTATAAAGAGTACCTGAAGAAAAGATGAAAAAA
>JAQTSH010000315.1 GCA_028711405.1 Methanoregula sp. | reverse complement strand
ATATTCCCTATTTTTCAGACATTCTGATCATCTCCGCTCACTGCGCGGCGTGCGGGTACCGCTATGTGGATACGCAGCTCTTAAAGAGCGCCGAGCCGGTGCGCTACGAGCTGCGGGTCACGAGCCCGGAAGATCTCTCCATCCGGGTGGTGCGGAGTATGAGCTGCGCCCTCGAGATCCCGGAGCTCGGGATCCGGATCGATCCGGGTCCGGCATGCGAGGGATTTGTGACGAACGTGGAGGGCGTCCTCTCCCGTATCGAACAGATCGTGACCGGGACGCTCCTCTGGGCAGAAGGGGAGGAGCGGGACCGGGCGGTGCAGCTCCTCGATGAGATTGTCCGTGCCAAGAACGGGACATTTCCCCTGACGCTCATTCTTCAGGATCCAAGGGGAAACAGCGCGATCGTATCAGATGCGGCAAAAAAGGGGGAGTACCGGGCGGAACCGGAGTGAGATCTTTTGGGAATACCAACAGCCATTTTTTTGCTCCTGCACGGGGATAGAGCAGTTTTTACGTGATCTCCGTATCCCCGAGCCAGACCCCGTGTTTCTCAACGACCTTCCCGACCACCTGGGCACCGGGCACCGCCGCGACGACCGCCGCAACACCGGCGGGCGGGACGACATAGGCAAATCCCATCCCCATGTTGAAGGTACGGTACATCTCAACTTCCGAGATCTTTCCCGTCTCCTGCATCCACGAAAAGATCTCCGGGGGGTGGATCGGGGTCTCAAACCGGAACCCGTACGGGCAGAGGCGTAAAAAGTTCAGGAGCCCTCCCCCGGTGATATGGCACATGCCATGCACCGTACAGGTGGCGGCAACGTGCAGGCTCTCGTGGTAGATCCGGGTGGGCGTCAGGAGTTCCTGCCCGAGCGTCTTGCCGTTCTTCAACCGCTGATCGTACGCCGCACAAGTCTCGACTATCTGCCGGGCGAGCGAGAGCCCGTTACTGTGAATCCCGGTGGACGGGACACCGATGATCACGTCCTCTGGTCGGATCTTCTCACCCGTGATGACCTTGTCCCTCTGCTGCATCCCCATGCAGGTCCCGGCAAGGTCAAGCCCGTTCACCAGTCCCCTGAGGGACGCGGTCTCGCCCCCGACGATATCGATGTTCGCCAGCCGGGCGCCTTCGTTTAAACCGATACCGATCTGCGCCATCTTATCGATAGAGAGCCGGTCGGTCGCGATGTAGTCCACAAACGCGATCGGCTCGACGTTCATCACGTAGAGATCATTCACGTTCATCGCGATACAATCGATCCCCACCGTGCTCCAGTCCTTCTGCCCGTCCGCCACAAGCATCTTTGTGCCGACACCATCAGTCGTCAGGGCAAGCACCCGCTCCCCGAAATCGATCAGCCCCGCAAAATGCCCGACAGCACCGAGCATTGTGCACTTCCCTTTCCGGCGGTAGGTCAGGTTTTTGATCAGGGCTTTGATCGCGGTCGCCTCAAGATCGATATCCACCCCGGCTGCCCGGTAGGCATTCTCAGTCATCGCACACCTCCGAGAGACGGAACTCGTCGTGCAACACCCGCACCGCCCGCTGCCCGTCTTCCTGCCGGACGACAAACGAGATGTTCGCCTCGCTTGACCCCTGCGAGATCATCATCACGTTCACCCCTTCACGCCCAAGGGCGGTAAAGATCCTACCGCCCGTCCCTGCGGCACCTGCCATACCGTCCCCGACCACCGCGACCGCACAGACATCATGGGTATGGGTCACTTCCCGCACAATTCCCTGCTCGACAAGGAACGCTAATGCGTTAACCGCGATGGATAGATGTGATTCGTCCACGATGAGGGAGATGTTCGCCTCGCTTGACCCCTGCGAGATCATCATCACGTTCACCGCTTTGTCGGCAAGCGCGGAGAAGATCGCCTTCGCGACCCCCGGTCGTCCGATCATCTGTGCACCGTTGATGTTGATCGCCCCCACCTTCTCGATATATGTGAGGGCTTTAACCACCCGGCGGTCCCGGTGACCGTCCTTCACGATCATCGTCCCGGGATGGGTAGGATTGAACGTGTTCTTCACGCGGACGAGGATGTTCTTTCTCATCGCCGGGTCGATCGACCGGGGGTGCATCACCTTCGCCCCGAAGTAGGAGAGCTCCATCACCTCAATGAACGAGACGTTTTTGAGCACCCGTGCATCGTGTATCACTCTCGGGTCCGAGGTCATGATCCCATCGACATCCGTCCAGATCCAGATCTCATCGGCATCGATCCCGGCGCCGATGATGGACGCAGAATAATCCGATCCACTCCGACCGAGCGTGGTCACGATCCCCTCATGGGTGCATCCCATGAACCCCATGATCACGGGGATCCCGGTCTTCAGCCGGGAGCCGATCCGTGCCTGGATCCGCTCGTCGCTCTCGGGAAGTGCCGTGGACTCGCCATGGTTCGGGGTTGTCAGGATACCGGCTTCACAGCCATCGAAGACCGTTGACGGGATGCCCCGCTCGCGGATGGCAGCGGAGAGGATTGGGGCAAGCAGGCGCTCACCGAACGTGATGATGTAGTCCTTCGAGCGGGGAGTGAGCTCCCGCAGGTTGAATACCGCGAACAGGATGTTCTGGAGGTTCTCGAGGCGCTCCTCGATGACCGCACCGACTTCCGCGACACTCGCGGGAGCTGCCCCTTCGAGCGTGGTAATGTGGCGCTTCCCCAGTGCCTGGATCAGCGGTGCAATCGCGGAACTGTCGCGTGCGGAGGGAAGGGTATCAGCGATCGCGATCAGCTGATCGGTGACTCCCCGCTGCGCTGATACGACCACAGCGAGTTCGTCGCCCGCCGTATGATGCTGTTCGAGGATGTCAACTACGCGCCCAATACATTTCGCATCGGCAACCGATGTCCCGCCAAATTTCATCAGGTATTTCATGATCGTTCCCACTCTATCCATACCAGTTATTTATGTAACTATACGACGCACAGAATTATAAGATGCATGCAGCAGACGCGGGGGACTGCCATGTCCTTGTCATCGGGAGTGGCGGTGCCGGGGTACGGGCGGCGATCGAGGCGGCA
>JAQTSH010000314.1 GCA_028711405.1 Methanoregula sp. | reverse complement strand
AGTCTCGGTTTTGCCGCGCAGAAGAACAACGACCGGATCGGGCTCTGCCTCTTCTCGGACCGGGTCGAGAAGTTCATCCCGGCAAAGCGGGGGAAGAAGCATCTCGTGAGTATCCTCTCCACGGTCATCGACCACAGACCGGTCTCGGACCGGACCGACCTTGGAGCCGCTGCGACCTTCCTCTCGCGGGTGCTCGCCCGGAGAAGCTCGGTTATCATCCTCTCGGATTTCATCTCCCCGGCGTTTGTCCTCCCCTTAAAGATCCTCGCCCGGCGCCACGAAGTGATCGCGATCCGGGTCACGGACACACGGGAGCAGGAGATCCCCGACATCGGTCTGGTCGAACTCGAAGACCCCGAGACCGGTGAACAGGTGCTCGTCGATACATCGGATGCGGGGTTCCGGGAGCGGTACCGGGCGCTGGTCGCCGGGACTGAGACGACGCTGCACCACACGCTCGCGAAGAACCGGATCAGTGAACTGGTCCTCATGACCGACGAACCGTACGAGATCCCCGTCAAACGGTTCTTTTTGGGACTATCAGGCAGGAGGCGGTACCATGCCGGGGTTCTATAACCCGATCTGGCTCTGGGGTCTCCTCCTCATCCCCGTACTCGTGGCTATGTACCTCTGGGTCACAAAGAAGAAGAAGCGTGAAGCGATCATCTTCTCCAACATTGCGTTCGTGAAATCAGCGCTTGGCGACGCGAAGAAATCCCGCCGGACGCATATCCTCTTTGTCCTCGCGCTTGCCGCGATTGCCCTCCTCTGCATCGGGCTTGCCGATCCCCATATCCCGATCGAGCAGACGAAGGAGGGCGTCAACGTCGTCCTCGTGATCGATGATTCCGGCAGTATGCAGGCGAACGACTACAAACCTTCCCGTATCGAAGCAGCGAAGAGCGCCGGCGACATCCTCATCCGGAGCCTCGATCCCAAGGATTATGCAGGAGTCGTGGTCTTCGAATCCGGTGCGACGACCGCCGCCTACCTGAGCCCGGACAAGGACCGGGTGCGGGAGAAACTCGCCTCGGTCACACCCCGGTCCGGGCAGACGGCAATCGGGGACGGTCTTGCACTCGCCATCGATATGGCACAATCGATCCCGAACAAGAAGAACGTCGTGATCCTCCTTTCAGATGGCGTCAACAATGCGGGGGTGATCTCACCTGATGAGGCAGTCGGGTTCGCAAAGAAGGTAGGCATCCAGGTCTATGCTGTCGGGATGGGTTCAGCCCAGCCGGTTGTCCTCGGTTATGACTGGCTCGGCAACCCGCAGTATGCCGAGCTTGACGAGACCACACTCCAGTCAATCGCGCAGAAGAGCGGGGGGAAATATTTCAAGTCCGTCAATGACCAGACGCTCCGGGAGATCTATGGCAGCCTGAACCAGGAGATCGTCCGCGAGAAGGAAGAGACGAGCATCAAAGACGTCTTTATCGCCGGTGCTCTCGTCCTTGTCCTCATCGAACTCTACCTGCGCTATGGCAGGGGGCGGATCATCCCATGAAGGGCAGGTTCGTTACCCTCTGTCTCCTCCTCTGCCTCGTCATCGTTCCGGTCTGTGCAGCGGAGATCACCCTCTCAACCGACCAGAAAGACTGGTATTTTTCGCTCGGAGAGAATGCGGATATCCCCCTGAAGGTGATCAGCGGGTACACCCAGCCCGTTGACGGCACGATGCAGTTCACGACCGTTGAACAACTGCAGAACACCGGCTCGGTCATGCTGAGCACGAAAAACCGGGTCTATACCCATTCGGTATCTCCGGGTGAATCGTCCATCACGCTCAGCGCCGGTTCATCGGATGTCGAGAAGAGCATGCGGGTGCAGGTCTCGTTTGACTACACGGACACCACCCCTATCCATGTGACCCTGCCGGAGATCATCATCCACTTTGTCGCCAAGCCCCCGGCATCCGGGGGTTCGCAGGCACCGGTCACGAGTTCAAGTGAGGCTGGCAGTGGCAATACACCCACGTCAAGTTCCGTTCAGATCGTGCAGCAGTCGGTCTCCGCCCAGCAGCAGGCAGGTCGGGACGGCACCCTCCAGCAGGCAGTCTCGAACAACCAGTTGCCGCAGGACGCGAACGCCTTAAAGGAGCAACTGGAGAAAGAGGCGCGGGAGAGCGAGCAACAACAGAACCAGTTCGAGGAGAACCTGCGCCAGGATCCCCTGGTGAAAGCGGCAAACGAGAGCCTCGCGGCGGAGGGTTTCTCCCGGGAATCTATAAGCAGCGCACCAGAAAGCGGGGATTCCGGCACATTCCGGATGGACTACCGGAAAGCCACCGGGGAACAGGTGACGGTATCCGGAAGAATGGAGAACCGGTCCGTTCCCTCTGTACAGGAGAAGAGCGGAGCGCCGATCAACGTAACCGCCCCGCTTGAGGCGAACACCACATTCCAGTCAATGGCGGCACAGCTCGCGGATCAGGGATTTTTACGAAACGAGACCCACCTGAACCTTTCGACCGACCGGGCAACGATCAACCTCACGTACCAGGACGAGAAGGGCAAACGGGTGTTTGTCAATGCGAGTACCTACGGGGGGAACCTGACCCAGCTGACTCTGGAACGCGAACCGGAGACGCCGGTCAATTACCTGCCCGTGATTGCCGTCATCGTGATCGCGGCGGTGATTCTTGCGATCTGCTGGCTCATCTACCGGAGATATCTCCGGCGGAAGGAGCAGGCACAGGGTACGCCCGGCGAGCCGCCGGCTCCACGGGCACCAGTTGATCACCGGAATGCAGCAGCGGAACTGCTAAGGAAAGCCGAGGTGGCGTATGCCGGAGCGCAGTATGCCGATGCCGGGGAGTATGCGGGTCAGGCACTCCGGCTCTTTGTAGCGTATGAGTATGGTGCCCGGCGGGAGATGACGAATAGTGAGCTGATCACGCTGTTGCGAGCCGGGAAACGGGAGTTCCGGGAGATCCAGTCTGTTCTCGACCGGTGCACGGACGTGCTGTTTGCCAAAGGTACAATGGACGCGCAGGAATTTGCCGTGGCAGTCGCGTTCATCCGGCGTCTCATTGCACAATCCG
>JAQTSH010000313.1:1344-3051 GCA_028711405.1 Methanoregula sp. | reverse complement strand
ATTAAATCCTCAAAAGAAAAGAATGTTGAATCCATGGAATATAATTCACTCCCGATCGAACGCCAGAAAAAACTGGCGGTACTCATAGATGCGGATAACGCCCAGGCAAGCATTATCAAAAATCTGCTCGACGAAGTTGCCAAATATGGCGTGGCGTCCGTAAAGAGGATCTACGGCAACTGGACCACACCCCAGCTCCAGGGATGGAAGGATGTCCTTCTCACAAACTCGATCATTCCGATCCAACAGTTCAACTACACCACTAAAAAAAATGCAACGGACAGTGCGCTGATCATCGACGCGATGGACCTGCTCCATGCGGGAAACCTGGATGGCTTCTGTTTGGTATCGAGTGACAGCGATTTCACCCGTCTGGCTTCACGGATCCGGGAATCCGGTCTGATGGTATTTGGGTTCGGTGAGGAGAATAAGACTCCCAAGGCTTTCGTCGATGCATGTGATAAATTTATCTATACGGAAATTTTGCGTCCCACGGAATCTGTTGAGACTACCGCTCCTGTGTACCAGAACGTTTCCGTATTCAAAGACACAAAAAAAGATCAAAAATTCCTGAAATTGTTAAAAAACAGTGTCGAGGATTCATCTGATGAACAAGGCTGGGCTGAACTCGGCTTGGTCGGACAGAACATCCAGAAGAAAAGCCCGGAATTTGACTCACGAAATTACGGGTTTAAAAAATTTTTCGAGCTCATACGCTCTCTGGACCAGTTTGAGATAGACGAACGACAATCGAAGGATCAGGATGGAAAAATCATCTATATCCGGGAACGGTTGAAAAAGATTCGGAAATAGGATAAAGCGGGGTTACGCTCATCAACCCGATGACCCTCCCCCCTGAATCCCGCTCTTCCCTCTCCTCTGGTCTTCCCTCCTTGGCGATCACATGGGTGAGCCCCCCTCCTGCAATGCACCAAAGTCCGGCTCCGCTTCTTTGGTACCAGCACGTCGGGGCGCCATCACCGGCACATCGCCAGCCCCCTCTTTCCCACCATCCTGCCAGCGCCTTGCCGGGATGCATCACCGGATGGTGTGCCGGACTGTGATCGCCACGTGTTCGCCCCTGCTCCTCACGTCAACCCATCTCATTGCGCCCGGGGATCTGATCATGGATCAAGAATCCTGGAGCCACCAAACCACCATTTTCATGATTTCCGGGATCTTATTTCTGTACAATTTAGTCGTAAGAGATCCCTGAAATACGTGGTATTGTGGCTAAGGTAGCTGATATGAGTGCTCAACCATGACCCGGTCATGACAATGATCCCGCCACACCTGCTCAGGCAAACATGGTCGAAATTTCACGCGGTGGATCCTGACCCGTGAACCCTCCAAACAGATATCCTCATCAGGTATTCCAGATAATGTTGATTCCGGAACACCACAATATGGATGCAATCGAAGCAAAGAATCTCCGAAAGTCATTCGGGGCTGTCACCGCGGTCGACGATGTCAGCATCACGATTAAAAAAGGCGGTATCTTCGGTTTTCTCGGTCCGAATGGTGCGGGAAAGACGACCACGATCCGGATGCTGACCGGCGTACTGATACCGGATGCCGGATCGGTGCGGATCCTCGGGACGGATGTCAACAAAGACCCGCTCACCGCGAAGCTGAAGATGGGCGTCATTCCTGAGAACGGTACGGTCTACAGCGATCTCAGCGCGGAGCAGAATATCATCATCACCG
>JAQTSH010000313.1:0-1334 GCA_028711405.1 Methanoregula sp. | reverse complement strand
AAAGCGGTCGGGGGAGATCCTCGATCGGCTCGGGCTCACGGAACGGAGAGACGATATCGTCCGCACGTTCTCGAAAGGCATGCGGCAGCGGATCAGCATCGCGTGCGCTATCGTCCACTCACCACCCGTGCTGCTTCTCGATGAACCGACAACGGGGCTGGACGTGTACAGCCGCCGGCTCGTGATTGACACGGTCCGGCACATGAACCGGGAAGGCAGCACGATCCTTCTCACCACGCACAACATCGAGGAGGCAAACGCGCTCTGCAACACGATCAGCATTATCAACAAGGGGCAGATCGTAGCGACCGGCAGCCCGGAGAAACTCAAGAAGACCTTTGATACCTCGCGATATGTTGAGGTCTCGTTTGACCAGCCGGTGGGAAAAGACCTGTTCTCAGCGCCCGGCATCACCCGTGCAGAGTCATGGGGGGACAAGTGGCGGGTCTACACAGACGACCCGGACCGTGCGGTGAAACACCTTGCTTCCGTGGCGGAGCGGGAGCACCTGACGATTGTCTCCATCGCGACCTCGAACCCGACCCTCGAAGAGGCGTTCGTCCAGCTCACCGCGGGGGCTTAATGATGGACTGGAAGATCTTTGCCCGGAGCATCGTCGTCATCACCGAGAAGAACATGCGGATCTATTATTTCAAGGGACCGGTAGTTGTCTTCGGTTTGCTCTTTCCCCTCATCATGTTCCTGACGTTTTTTATCGGGCGGAACCTCGACCTCGTGCTCTTCTTCCCGGGATTCCTTGGCATGATGCTCTTTTTCACCGCGTCTTCGGTCGGTCCGCTGATCACCCCGTGGGAAAAGCGGGAGAAGACCTACGAGCGGCTCTTGTCCCTCCCGGTTATTTTAGAGAGCATTATTATCGGCGACCTATTAGCCGGTGCAATATTCGGTGTTGCAATAACAACAATCGTGTTTGCGATCTGTGCGGCACTGCTCCATCTCCCACTCGCAAACGCCGGACTCCTCGTCTTTTCGTTCGTGCTCGGGTCAATCGCGTTTGCGGCGCTCGGCACCCTGCTTGCCTCGCCGATAACGGACAACCCGTCGAACATCATGATGCTGTCGAGCCTTATCCGCCTCCCGCTCATCTTCATCTCGGGTATCTTCATCCCGCTCAGTCAGTTGAGCGGCTGGGAATGGGTTCTCACCTCGCTCTCCCCGCTCACGTACCTTGTCGACCTGTTCCATTCAGCGCTGAATGGTGACGCGGTCTACCCGTTTTGGCTTGATGCGCTGGTGCTGGTGATTGTGACCATTCTATTCATCTGGTGTACGAAGGTGATCCAGAAAAGGAACCTCGTGAAGGGGATTTAATT
>JAQTSH010000312.1 GCA_028711405.1 Methanoregula sp. | reverse complement strand
GATCATTATAGACTTATCCACGTAAAGACAAAAAAAGGCATCTCTTCTGTTACCCCGCGCGAACGATTATGGGCATTGAGGGTCGTTTTTCGGGAGGGAAGATACGATTACTGCATGATGCCCGGTACGGGTTTTTGACAAAAATCACATGAACGGAATGCAGCTTACAATGCAGATGAACAATTAATAGATGGATGGAGGAGAACGAATCTAAAAATGCGTCCTTTGTAAACGATTTTGGAGATACTCCTGACAGCAAAGGCAGATCTGTTGCCCTCACCCATTCAGGTAGTTGGAAAAGCTCAATACATCGTGCACCATTTAAACCTGAAACTTAAAAAAATGATTTGAAAGATCATGCACGGATTCTTTTATCTCATAATCGAATTTTTTTTCCTCTTCCGCGTTTTGAGTGGATACGAGGAAAGACAAATTTAAATTACGTGCAGTACTTAAACCGCCTTGCCCAGGCGCGACCCGACGAGGCGTCGCGCCGACCCCCATCAGGGGGTGGGGACACTCATGATGCGGGGGTTTGGGGGAGGCCAGCCCCCATTCTACACGATGCACTGAAAACACGAATACCCACTTGGTTTGCCAAAGAGCCTTGGTATCGCTTCCACCATTCCATGAACCATGATTTGGATTTGTTGACGCTCCTGTAGAGGTACTGAACTCTCTCCCTCCAGGTGTCGTTTTATGGTTGTGATTCGTTCTTCTTCGGCTTCGCTCATCTTGCTCCACCAAATGAGCGTTGAAATTCTGTCTTTATCCTTGTAAGTGCACGATGTCCTGACCCTTACTCATCAAAATGAAATGGTATACGATGTTCTGAGCCTTTCCAGGTAGTTGAGTTGCACTCTCCGGATCTACTATTCGGTTTATAGCCAAAACTGAAAGGATTTTCCGGGTGTTATCGTCATTGAGGGCTCTTCTCCAAGTTTAGGAGAAAATTTTTTAGAGTTTTTCCCAGTTCAAAAATCCAGGAAATATATCATTAGCCCCAGCAACTTCAGCCGCTCAAAAGCGGAGGCATCCTCTTTACTGCCTCACCGTACCGAGGTGAAGAGGAGCACGTCCCGAAGGGTGAGGAGCGAAGGGAGGTCGCAGTGCCCCCTCGTAGCGACGAAAGTGCGGGGGAAAATTTGATAGATTTGGGAAAGCACAAATTTTATCTGCAGTCACTAAATATTTTAGCTAAAAAAACGATCAGAGTTTTTGAACTTAAAAACCTCAATTCTACAGAATTTATCAAAATGTAGGTTGAATCAGCCTTTTTACTTATGTGATGTCACCCAAAATCGGGAGAAGAACCTTTTTTAGATTACCGGTGCGCGGTTCGACCACCTGTACATCATCACTGCCAAAAAAATGCACGGCAGGGAACCGAAGACACAGGGAGAACTTCAGGGAGTTTTAAGGAGTCAGTGTTCTTCCTGATCCGGTGCCTTGTGGATATCTTTTCCGCAATGTGGGCATATGGTGGCTCCCGTTGCAGCAGTATTCCCCGACCCGTCTTCACCTTCGTTCTTCTTTAGGGCTTCAACGAATCCCGATGCGAGGATACCTGCCGGGAGCGCGAAGAGCCCGATGCCCAGCAGCGCGACGATCCCCGCGATGAACTTCCCCAGCGGGGTCACGGGGACCATATCGCCATAACCGATCGTGGCGAGGGTCTCGACCCCCCACCAGAGCGTGGCGATGACACTGGAGAACTTTGTCGGCTGTGCCTGGTTTTCGGCAAGAAACATCAGGGCAGAGGCGAGGATCAGAAGGACCAGCATGGCAAAGAAGGCGATGAAGATCTCGCCCTTCTTGGCTTTTAACACCTGTGCGAACGTCTTTAGGGATTGCGAGTAGTGACCGATCTTTAAGATCCAGAAGATGCGCGAGAACCGCACCAACCAGAAGAGGCGCGGGAACGCACCCAGAAATGGCAGCATGAGAAACGGCAGGATGACGAGGATATCGATGAACGCGAGCGGCGTCGCCATGTAGCGAAGCCTGCCGGTGAGGGATCGACGGTACCGGGGGTCCTCAGTGCAACACCAGACACGCAGGATATACTCCACGGTAAAGACAACAACCGAGATCCCGGCGAACAGATCCAGTATATGCCCGTACTGCTGGAAGAGTGCGGCATCAGTCTCAAGGACTGCGGCGATGACATTTAAGAAGATGAGCAGGATCAGCACGCTTGAGACCGCGCGTCCCCGGGGGTTATCGTGCGACGGCGGGCTCTTCAAGATGTCGAATACGGTCTGCCTGATGCTTGCCCTCTTGTCCGGTTTTTTCAATCCTGTCATCATCTCTGGGTATTTTTCTTTTTTACGATATCAGCAATAAAGACTGGCATTAGTTTTGCTGTACCATGCGGTCAGTCCACACGCGGGAAGCAGCAGCCGGGTTGTCCAGGTTTTAGTACCAGATCTACAATCCTCACGGGCAACCTGCTTTACATAGTGTTCCCATAGTTATACCAACGTGCACTGCACGTTTTACCGTGTGGCAAGATGCCCGACACGAAACGGGTGCAACTCTGCATATCCGATGTCGGCTCGGACGGCGGGATCCTCATCAAACAGGCGTCAGGCTTCTTCTCCTGATTCTACGCGGCTGACGAGAATCCCGAGAGCTCCATCCGGAATTGCCTTTGCTACCGATTATATGTGTGGGTAGACTGATCCGGGATTTCTTGTTGTCGGGCAGCGACCCGGTTCGCCATAATCGCCACTACTAAGACGCGAGTATTTTCGTCATATAGATGACTTCACGAGCACTGCTTCGGTTCCTGCTGTAGATTCCCACCCCGGTACATTTCCGAACATAGCCGTGTGACATGGGAAAACCCGCGACACAAGGAGGGCAGATCATTTTGGGGGTCACGACAACCATACAATTATTTTCCCTAGTCACCAAATTCCCTACTAAGGGGCTGTGTAAAATTAACATAAGCAATTTAAACTGATAAAATCAATAAAGTATATGGAATTGGATGTATCAATCAAGGCACGATATCTTAACATAAAAGATCATCTCGATGAACGATCTCTA
>JAQTSH010000311.1 GCA_028711405.1 Methanoregula sp. | reverse complement strand
TTACCATTACCGGTTTAAGCGACAAACACCGGGAGATTTTGGAGTTGATGGATATGGGAATTGGGGTTTATGAAAGGTTTGGGACAATTCAGGAAAGTGATCTTTAAAGTGTGCGAACGCCGAGATATTGTAAAAAGCTGGTTAAATGTCGAGTCTCCTACCCAACGGGGGAGAAAAATGGATCTGCTTATTGGGGAGCCGGATGCCTCGGGGAATCCTGATCTCCAGAACGTTAGAATTTGTATCGAAAATAAATCTGTTATTACCGCTCACCGGAACCGTGATGCCCGTTTCGATGACCTTTACGAAGTGTTGCAGGATCTCCACGGGATCAAATCAGAGATCATCATGGGAGCCACCGTCATGGTTGGGATTGCTGAACGAGTACTGAATATCCCCGATGGCGTTAAATCCCATTTCAAGAAGAGAGCCCGGGAGTTCCAGGATACAGTTGTGCCGCGGCTATCTTCGGGCGATCAGAAATTGTGGGATGATTTCCCGGAGGATATCAGTGAAAACCGGGTGACTGATCCTGTGCTGACAATGCAAAAATTTCAGGCTCTTCCCACACGAAAGATCGGGCATACGCATGTCAAAGGTTATGACTACATCCTCTTCATTCCGGTGTTCATCGACAATGTAAATCCCCCAACTCTTGCACGGGAGAATAATCTGGGTATAGATATTGATTATGAGTATCAGAAGATGCTGGAAAAAATTTGTTCAGCGTATCGCACCCGTTGGCATTTATAACTTTTTTTAAAGTAGGATAAAGCATGAAAAAGGAAAACTTATGAGAAAATTTAAGGTTTTCATTATAGCGGACAATTCAAGTTACGGTATGATCCCATTTTCATCTGTTGCTGATACGCGAGCCGATGAGCTCATTCGCATTATCCTCAATACTCACAGGTCACTACTAAACGCACCGATTTCCGGAGAAAATTTTCAAGTTCTAGCTTATCGGCACGAGAAATGGCTGAAAAATGAAGATCTAATAAATAAACTCTCGTCAAAAGAGTCAATATTGGCAATTATCGCGGAATCTCAGAGAAAAGAATATAAAAATTCAATTGAATCCCTAAAAGCATTCATAGATCTAATCATGGAGACGAACCCTAACTATAGGGAGCAATATCAGGCAAATCAACCAGGATTGAATGACATGATAATGTTGAAACCAAATATTTCTGGTATCGGTATTGATTTCAACAAAGTCATGGACTTCTTAAAAAAGAAAAAAAATTGACCCGCTAAAACCGAATTTTCATCACGAGTTCTCTGAACCATTTTGAGGGGTCATCCGGCCACAGCTCGAAGTCTCACCAAGGTGAGGGCAGTCTTCAACATCGATTTTTTTAGTAACCTGGGGTTAGTAACTTTCATAAGGATTAACAAGCTCACATTTCATATTTTGTTTGAAATTTTGCTTGGACCCGTGGGAATTCATACTACAAGAGAGTCCAATGAGGGTATAGGTAATGTTGATTTTAAGTTTATGTTCACGACTTCAAATCAAGTCCCATTGAAAGTATTAAGTGAATTAAAATTAGCTCATAATCAAAAAAGTAAACATGGTTTAACAAGCCAATTGCCGGCATATTTAATGTCAGATCGGGCAAAATTCGGAATCTTTATTGTAATGTGGTTCAAAGATGAAAAAAATGAATTCTTCAAGAAACCTAAATATGATAAATCCGAATTTATTTCTTGTTTGGAAAACGAATCAGAAATCATCAATAAAAACAAAGAATTTTTTATTAAACCTGTACCCACGATGATACTGGATTGTTCTTAACACAGTGGCGCGGTGGGCGAGCGGATGCTATCTTGCCATGTTACAATTAAGATGTGGAGGGGGGCTTGACATTGTATTGATGGGAGATGGACATCTCGGGTTGTACTGGATGCGGGAAGCGTTCTACTGAAAAGAGGCCCCTTTTTGGAATTTGATTGTGAAATTCAACAAGGATTTGGAGAAGGGTTCGCAAAATGAGATGATACCGTCTTTTCCCAGGATATCGCCGCACTCTACCGGAATGTGTTAACCTCATGGTTCACCGGTGTCACACGCGGAACGGTGATCAACCATGAACCAAAGGATCTGAACATTCCACCCCGCGTGAGCCTGATCATCACCAATATTGAGAACGTGGTCAACGAATCTGAAGATGGTCAGGACGAAAGCCGGTTCCTGACGCTGGAAGTCCGGCGAACTCCCGACGATATGAAACAAATCCGTGAATTTATCCAAAGAGCACGCCCGGATATCCAGACCGAACTCGAACTCATCCAGGTGTGCTGGAACCTGATCACACTTCGTACAATTACACTCCACAAAAAGATCGAGAAAGATCTGCCTATACGGGAGTTCAAACGGTTTTTGACACTGTGCCAGGCGCGTGCGTTGCTCTGCAACCGGGATACAACCACTGACGAGGACATTGACGCTATGGAAAAATTCCTGACCTACTCCAAACCGATGATCAACAGTACGACCCCGGGGTTCACCCGCAAAGAGTCTGCCGTCTTTGGTTGTCTCACGGGAAACTGGAAGACGGTCAATGAAATCGTAAAAGGGACGGGCATGACTATGTCGGATGTCTACAGGGCATTACGCGGGAGGGAGGGATCATTTCAGCAACCGCGCGGCGGACTGATGTCAAAAGAACCACAACTTGAACATATTGAGGAGCATTCAGACACGGAAAACAATATTCATTTGTTCAGGTTGATCCCCACGGGGGAATAATGCACATTATCCACCGGTTATCCCTCTGTGTCCAGGGGCGTTCCGGTGATACTATCCGCATTATCCGCATTGTCCGGATATGCACACATATCCCCCCCATTTTTCCAAATTACAAAAACTTCAACAGTTACACCACACCCACTCGTTCTTGGGATAACGCGGACAATCCGGATAATCTCTTCATAGATACAATGGATAATTGATGGATAATACCCGGATAACCGGTGGCATCGTCACGAACAACCCGTTTACCTGCACCACCTACACCATCTCCGGTGAGGTACAGGCAGCCGTCCTCGTCACCA
>JAQTSH010000310.1:1396-3062 GCA_028711405.1 Methanoregula sp. | reverse complement strand
AGTCCCTGCATGACCGTGATGCTATCCCCATACTTTTTAAGGTATCCCAATGTCCCTGCCGAGAGGGCATACCGGGAGAAACGCCCGTCTTTGTGGAGTTTTAAGAGACCGTCATCAATAAGCCGCTTCATGTGCCAGGTGACCGTTGGTCCGGATACGCCAAGTATTTTCACGAAATCCCGACGGGACATCAATGGGCTTGTGGCAAGAGCAAGAATGATCTGACAGTCTGTTTCCTGGCGCAGGTATTTGAGTAATTTCTTCTCACTCTGGTCGTATTTACCGGAATTCTCAAAATAACCGGTAATGCCATGAGACTCGATCAGGACAATCTTCCCCGAGATCCTCATAATGGTGAGGTGATAGGTAAGCGCCCCACGGGAAATCCCGGTTTCCCGCAGCAGTTCGATGTAACTAATCCCCGGTCTGGACCTGATGATGATATTTAAGGTATTTCTTATCGAATTGGCGAGGATGTTACTCCGTGTGATCCTCCTGAACCCGAGGCAGGAGAGGAATTTTATAGCAAAAAAAATCTCGACCGGGAAGACCAATGTAGGAGAGAGCGCAAGGGCGCCGATAATTACCATCTCGCGGAGCGTGAGATCCCAGAACGTGATGGGAACAACGTCCGCTGCGGCAGTTCCGGTAGCCCCGAATGCTGGTTCAACCGTGTACCCTTGAGAGAGCGCAGCTGTCGGTGCGGCAAGGAGCACGAGAAAAATAAAGAGCAATGCGCAGGAAGCAGGTGCTCTCGTCATCATACCGGCACTGTTCTTTTTATTTATTCATCAGTTTTGTGGTCATGTGTGCCGGCTCTGATCCACGAGAGATTCTCGAGACTGCCATAGGTGATATTCTTCCTGCTGTGGATAAGGAATTTCCAGTATCCCGAAGGCAGGGTGTCCGGGTTGTTGATCTTCAGATCAATCCTGCCATCGGTTTTACCATCCGAGACATCGTAGAAAGGACCAAGGGTCTTGTCCGGGGTAATAACGGTCATGGAAACCGGATCTGCCGGGTCATTGCTGTAGAGCGAGACGATGATATAGGGAATGCCGGCGGCAACGTACTTTGAGAACAGTGCAGTTTTTTCCTCGTAGCCCGTCCCGTTCTGTGCAGGAAACCCGGTACCTGTCATATTCTCCTGGCGTTCTTCGGGAAGAGTTCCTCTGATCTGGGTGGGGGTGTACCGGTCCGTGATATGGATATCGCCCGGGAACATAAATGCCAGTGCCAGAATGACACCGGCACAGAACAGCAGGGCAATCCCCAGGATCTTCATACTATCAGCTGCTCATGGGAATTATTTCAGGATTCTCTTTTCCCTCTTTGTTTAGCGGAGCGCCGCGATGTGTAGAGGATTTGCTCATAAATCGTTTATTACGAGAATGCCATTTTTCAATCGTACAACGATTCCCGGTTGCAGTCATTCCTGCAACCGGGGGGATAAACCATGATACAAAAAAACGTACCTCTCCTGATTCTGTCCGGTTTATTTGCGGGCATCCTCCTTGCTTTTACCGTGATGGCAGTGGTCCCCTACAACCTGACGGGATCGCCTGGCACCGATGCGACACTCCAGCCGATAATGCACCAGAACGTGACTGCGGGATCCGGTGATCTGCCACAGTTTTCCTCAAGTGACGAAGCACGTACATTTCTC
>JAQTSH010000310.1:0-1296 GCA_028711405.1 Methanoregula sp. | reverse complement strand
CACCTCCATATTCTCAAGGGGTATCCTGCCACGGACGCAGGGATCATCTCGACCCTGCAGTTCTCCGGCACCCCGCAGTCGCTGTACCTGAACGGCGACCGGCTCGTGCTGATCAGTTCCTCCCAGCGACAGGATACCTTCGGGTACTGCCAGCCCGGTTCCTGTGGCGTGACCATTCCGGTCGTCCAGAAGACGCAGGTACTTATCTATTCAGTGAAAGACCCGGCGCACCCGGCGCTCGTGCGTGAGATGGAACTGGACGGCGTATACAAGGACACCCGCATGATCGGGTCCATGCTCTACTTCGTTACGGACAATTACCTTGATTTGTATGGTGACGATGCAGGATTCCCCGGAGTGTACGATAGCAGCCACGGGTCATCGGTACCTCCGGTATACTACTTTGACCGGAACGACCAGGAGTATTCCCTGACCACCATCGGTGCGGTTGATATACGGGCAACCGAGCCGGTGAAGGCAAAGACGTTTTTCATCGGATCTGCCGGGATCGTCTACGTCTCAACCAATAACCTGTATATTGCTATCCCGGCGGCAGGCAACGACCGCGTGACAAGGACTACTGAGTTGTATGCCTTTGCACTGGATGAGGGGCGGCTGACGTATTCTGCCCGGGGTCTGGTAGACGGGACACTGTCAAACCAGTTTGCAATGGATGAAAGCGGCGGGAACCTGCGGGTGGCAACTACCCTTCAGGACAACAGCCAATCCCGTGACGGACAGTCCAGCAAGGTTACCATCCTCGATGATCGGATGAGGATCCTCGGCACGGTGGGTAACCTTGCACCTGGTCAGCAGATCTATGCGGCAAGGTTCATGGGGGACCGGCTGTATCTTGTGACGTTCCGGGAAACCGACCCGCTCTTTGTCATCGATCTGGTTAATCCCCGTAACCCCACCGTCCTTGGCGAACTGCATATCCCCGGGTTCTCGCAATACCTGCATCCCTATGATGCCACCCACCTGATAGGTGTGGGGAAAGAGTCCACGCAAGGCGGGCTGAAGATCGCGCTTTTCGATGTTGCCAATGTGCACAACCCATTCCTGGTCGACGAGAAGAAACTGGGTGGATC
Source organism: Methanoregula sp. (assembly GCA_028711405.1). GTDB lineage: Archaea > Halobacteriota > Methanomicrobia > Methanomicrobiales > Methanospirillaceae > Methanoregula. The sequence continues at coordinate 205 of JAQTSH010000310.1, read as the reverse complement.
CGGCAGCGATTCTGAGGCGCTCCGGGACCACAAGGCATTCCTCTTCGACCGGGAGAAAAACCTCCTCGTCCTGCCCACTCGCATTGTGGAAGACACTACATACCATAGTGTAACGCGATCGGTCTGGGGCGGGGCATATGTCTTCGGCGTGAACCCGGACAAAGGGTTTACCCTGAAAGGCACGGTTGTCCACTATCGGGACACT
>JAQTSH010000030.1 GCA_028711405.1 Methanoregula sp. | reverse complement strand
AATTCAGTGGTTCCATTCGTTTTCGGAAGGTTGATCGTGACCGGTTTGATCGATTGATAAGATGTCAAATAGGTATTGTTGTTATAATTCAATTCTGCCTCAGACCGGTTGTCATTGACGGTGATATTGATATCCGGTGAAGAGGTCTTGGTAATCTGAATAGATTGTGAGAGGTTATACATCGCACCGGGTTGCAATACCGGCACGTCATAGATCTTCTTTGTCCCGGCAATGGTGACATTCATACTTGTGGGGACAGCGAATACATCTCCCATGTTTTTCACACCATAATTGATGGTGTACGTCCCAGGAGCTTCAAAACTATTGACTACTGTGGAACCAGAGGATGACACAAACTGAATGTAAGATGTGGGGATGAGATCCGGGCGAGTAATAGGGGCTGTAGTATTTACATCGTTATTTGTTTCATTCACTTCCCCGACAGCATTATTGACATCGATACCGATACCGATGTTATAAGAACCAACACCGATATCTCCGCTTGTGTTTATTGTATAATATTTATTTAATCCTTGTGAGAGGACTTTGACTTCAGTCTCAGGTAAATTCGGAATGACATTCATCTTCATATACATCATCAGGGTTTGATGCGCGGGAATATCATCAGTGATGTCAATTTTCTGAGTGGTGTTCCCAAGTCTTCCCTGAATCTCGAAGTCGTTTGTCACATCTGAATAACCGATATTATGAACGGCAAACGTCGTATTGAAATGGAGACTGTCATCCTTCCATTTCTTGACAAACTTCGGCGCGTCAATAATCTCTCCAACAAGGTCGGGCATGAGTTTCGGCGTAACCGTAACATTCCCATGCGTCACGGTCTTGAATGGATATGTGACAATGATGCCAGATGTAGGTGAACTGACTTTATAATTTGGCAATGAACCGTAATCCATCAATGAGAATGGCGTGGTTCCATATTGGGTAAATGTCTTAAAACTCACATCGACTACCGGTGTGAATTGAGTGGTCGGGAGATTTTGTGTATTTCCGATATAGACCTGTCCACCAGTGGGATAAAGATTTGTTGCGGTAATTAATGCGCCATATGTGGTACTCGCAGTCGCATTGATCGCGACAGCGGTGACATTGAAGTATGCAGCATCGTAGGTGAACGGAGCCCAGATCTCCTTTGCTCCGACTGGTAACTTGACCTCGATCGGGTATTTTGCAGTGGATGCTCCTTCAATTGATGTGTCCAGGAACCGGATCGCCCCGTCACCGGGTGGCGAGCCTGCTCCGCTGGTAACCACCTGCCCGGCATTCACAATAGAGAACTGATTATGGAAACTAGTAGGAGTTGAGTAAACAGTATGATATGGGAATAACATGAGATCTTCAGCGCCTGTCAAGTCCGTAGGACGGATCACTAAATCCACCACCGGGACAAGGACTGTCGAAGCCGTGATATTATCATTTTTAATCTGAATAGTCGCTGAACCCCCAACATTACAGATTAAAGATTCAGTTTGGACTATCTCTGATCCGGATATTACCGAATTGTTTACTACAACATCCTCAATAACGAAAAGAGTGCTGTTAAAGTGCATTATGCTGATAGTGATATTATTCACGTTCGTCACATTCGCAACAGACACCGGAATACGTACCGATGCTCCCGAAGAGAGAACGCCGGTTCCAACCCGGATCTCGCTTAACACCGATGATTTCGCCTCAAGGGAACCTGCCACTATAGTGGCAAACGGATAACGATCGAATGCCTTCAGACTGTCCCCGCTCATCGGCACGGTGGCTCCTTCAGAGTCACTCCAGTACGCATTAGGAATAGTCACTGCCGTCGTTCCGGAACCTCCACGATTCCTGAACGTGATATCCACAAGCGGCGTTGCACCTGTTGCGGTAATACCGTCAGTATCAGTCACAGCAACCTGGATTAATCCTGTAGTGTTATCAACATTTGTTGTCACGGCAGCATTGGGGTAGGAAGAACTTGCAGTGACGGCATCAACATAAAACAGACCCTGGTCATACGTCATGTTGAAATTCACCCCGCTGGCTTTATTGAGCCCGGCAACAGTAACCGGAAGATTCTTCGTCTCGTCCAACTGGAAAGTCCCGGTCGGTGCAGTAATAACCGAAACTGCGGACACGGACATGGTGATAAGACACAGCATGCCCAGCAATAAAATTGATTTAATACTCCACATACATCACACACTCCTGATAATCACTACTCTATCTTACAAATCATTAATCTTTCCTACGAAATACCATGCAATCTTGGCTGCATCACCAATATCAACTATACCATTGTTGTTGAAGTCGGCACCCGGAAGAATGACCGGTGCGCGGTTGACCACCATGTAGGCAACCCTTGTCACATCCCCGATATCAACAAAACCATTCCCGTTGAAGTCCCCTTTGACCCCGATACGGATAGACCCGTTCACGGCAGCAAGCGATGAGATGTTGAAGTCAGTTCCACTCCAGGTTGCGTTGATGACCGCAAGCGGAGTCGTTGCCATGTTGGAACCAATCGCTGTCATCGAGAGATGGAAGACTGGCACCCGTCCATCAATGTTGATACCATCAGTGCCGGTTACAACTATGCGCGCCAGACCCGGGGTCAGGTTTGTCTCAAGGTTGTTGTTGCCAATCGCTGACTGGTTCGCCGTCACGGAATTCAGTTGGATCACTGACGCATTATAGACAATATCAAACGCGATGCCCGTCGCTGCCTTGATGTGTGCTATCTGTGCCGGCACGATCACGTTCGCGTTTTGGATGATCACCACATTCTGGGGCATGTAGATAGTCGGGGCAGGTGGCGGGTTGACCGTAATATACTGCACCTTCATCTCGCTGTCACTGCCCGCCGCATTTGATGCAACAAGGGTTACTGTATACAACCCGGGATTTACGTAGGTATGCACCGGGTGCTGCACGGTAGCAGTCTCGTTGTCGCCAAAGTTCCATGCCCACGAAGTCGGCGCGTTGGTCGAGAGATCGGTAAACTGGACGGTAACCGGGCGGATACCGCTCGTTATGTCTGCCATGAAGTTGGCAACAGGAGGCTGGGTACCTGCAACCACAAAGACAATCCCGACATTATTATACTCGCTCATCTCCTTGACCTGTCCGAGTACGTCAGCAATCGCCGTCACGTTGTGCATCCCCGCCGTAAACGTATGGCTGAATGCAAACGTCTGCATTTCGCCCGGGTTCAAGGGGTTGACATCCGTCCCGATTGGGACGTGATCGATGACAAGCGCCATCCGGCTGGCACCCGCAGCAGCAGTTCCGATATTAATGATGCTGATATTGAAGGAAACCGTACCTGGAGCCACAACCACCTGCACATCATTTGAAGGTACAAGGTCTGGGAGCTGATCCTTGGTCACATAGAAGTACCCGGACCGGGTCGTGGGCAGGGATAAAGTCCCGGTTGCATACCCAAACCGGTAGTCAACATATCCCTCGTCATGTGGCACTTTCAGGTAAAGGATCGCGTCACCATTCGCATCACAATACGAGAAATTGAGATATCCGAACATGTTTCCATACCCGCTCATGCCATCGTATTGCATATACTCGTAGTAATCGGAATACGACTGCTCCTCAAGATACACAAGCGTGTTGGTATTCCCTCCCGCGACATGAACCTGAAGCGGAATAAGCTGATCCGGTGTGTACCATTCCCGTATTATGGGCGTTACCGGCATCCCTGTGTGGAAGAAGGTCGAACTAAAATAATACCACCAATTGTTACTGTGGCGCTGCCACTCCTCAATCATGAAGAGTCCGATCTTTTTCACCGGCACGGTCATCCCGCCCCCACTCCCTTTAAGGATACGGGTCGCCAGGGTACCTTCGTCCCCTTCAACCGCAAGAATCGAGGTATAATTGATCGGTCTCCCAAACTGGTTCATGTGCCGGACAGTAATCTCGAGATGGTCACCGGTATGTGACCGGCTCATTCCCGGATACATATACCAGAACGGTGGGTACAGGGTTGTACTACCAGAAGTGAATGCGTTGTATATCCCAAAGATCTGGATGCCATTCTCGTAATCAGTCAGGTTCTTTTCCGGGTGAACGGAGATAGTCGTGGTCGCATACCCATTTGCATCTGTCAGTACTGTCTTCACCTCATACGGAGTGTAGATGTACACTGTTTTCCCCGCCACAGGGAATCCACACGATGTGGTGAGGTAGGCATCGACCTCTGCCGTAGTGTCTGGGCTCACCTCATGCTTATCATCGTCTGAGATCCCATCCCAGTATCCTTCGAGAGTGAGGACATATGTTTCATTCGGGGTAAAGGCAGAGTGGTGCATCCACGGCGCCTGGTTGACAATAACATTCGCGTATCCGTACAGGTAATCATCCTCCAGGTACAGATATCCATCGTAGGCACCGGGCGGAACCGTGAGAGTGAAAAGTCCAACACCATGTACAGTCGGGACGGAAATGATCTCGTAGGTGTCACGGAAATCTGTGAAAATATCCGCGATCTTTTCGCGGTCAGCCGGGCTCTGTCCTGCCGGTGCACGTAACATCTCCGCGAACTCCGGGTGTTCTGCGCTGAGGGCATGTACCTGGGTCTCATTCACCCAGTACACTTCAATATGATATGTTCGGTCCGGAAGCGGGGTCCAGTTCAGGTAATCATAGGTATAGAGCATGTAGTCAATGCGCGAGCCGGGATCAGCGCTCACCATTTGTGGACTGATAAACGATGATTGTGAATCTTCGAATGCCTCAATTTCCAAGGATCCGATATTGGTCTCGAACCCGGTTGCATTGATTAAATAAATAGTGAAATACCCTCCAGTGTCATCGAAACTGTACTGGGATAGATTCAGCGTGAGTTTGATCGTTCCCTGCTGGGGTACCAACGTTTCATTGACATGATAGTTGGATCCACTCCTGATGCTGATGTTCACCGGCAGATCAGAGGGTTCATCCGCAGGTGTCAGGAGGGAATACTGGATCTTTACGGTGCTGTTCGGCTTTGCTTCGTAATATTTAGAGTACGTAGCCGGATTATTAAACGGCGCGGGCGGTACCGGGGGAGATTCAATATAAATCCCGTCATTTATGACATTATTAAACGGGTCAGAGATGAGGGCATAATAACAAGTATCAATCAACCGGGGGATGAGCGTGACATTCGCCCAACCGTTCGCATCGGTGACAAGGGTACTGTTGAATACTTCATTTGCCAGTGTCCAGGTATAACTGTTGTTCCAGACAACCATGTGGACAGGAGTTCCGGCTTTCGGGGTCTTGTTCCACGAGATCGCAGAAAGGACAACGGGTGTTCCTGAGACCAGGTCTGAGGTTTTGGCAAACCCGGCAAAGAGGTAATTCTGCCCGGCACCAGCTGGGAGCGGAGTGACATTTGCCACTGCTGCGTAGGCACGGATCCTGCCGGCTCCGTAGGTGTTATCTGGTCCCGCATCACCGAGTTCGACCGCTGTTTGCTGGAGGATCCGTTTCACATCCTTTGTTGAGAGGGAACCGTTTGCCTGGAGCATCAGCGCAACGGTTCCGGTCACATGGGGAGCTGCCATGGAGGTGCCGCTCATGGTGACATACCCGGTACTTGAGCCGGATGCGGACTCGACATAGGAGCCAGGCGCAACTACATCCGGTTTGATAGTCTGGTTAGCATCATATCCAACCGGTCCCCGGCTGCTGTAGGATGCGATATAGTCCATCTGCTGATTAATGGCACCGACAGTGATCGCATCCTTTGCGCTGCCGGGGGTTCCGATAGTGAAAAGCCCGAACTCCCCTTCGTTGCCGGCAGAGATGACCGGAATGACGCCATTAGCAGCAATCGTGTTTACGCTTTGTGCGCGGACACTCGATCCATCATCCGGATACCCGACCGCGAGGGAATATTCATACGCGGTCGTAGCTGTAATATTTTTCCACCCGTTTCCCGTCCATGTCCCGAAACCGCTCTCAACATTGTCGTAGAACCCAATCTCCGGAATTGCGATGTCGTCAATATACCAGCCATCATAGATAACAGACCCGTCCGTGGTATAACGGAATCGGACGAGGACATTCGTGCCGGTATAGGGATTCAGGTTAAATGTCTCGTGATGCAGGTTAGCATACCCGTTATATACCGCAAGGGTAGTCCAGGTACTTCCTCCATCACGCGAGATCTCGACATATCCATAATCAAAGGATTGTTCAATATGATATTTTGTATTGAAGGTGAATGTCGCAGTTATAACATTGGTAAGGTTGAACGAATGTGTCAATCGGTTATTAAGATTATTGCCTTTATCAGAATACCACCAGTGATTTGGATATGGATCGTTCTGCGTGATATTCACCGTCCAGTTACCATCCGGCAGGGGACGGGACTCACTGTACTTGAATAAGACCTCCCTCTCCGGATCGATGGTATTCTGCCAATAGACCGGTGTTCCCTCAATACGGGTTCCGTTCGGGGCGAAAAGCGAGATGGAGAGGTTTCTCATCCACGGGGAATAGACATCTACCATGATGTACGCAGGTTTCAACGATGTATCGCCTTTATAACTACTGTTGACAGGCATGATCAGCTGCCGGGTGGTGGAGGAGTTGAGATATTCATAATTTTCAATATATTGACGTTCGACGATGTAAGAACCCCCACTGTAACTGATCACGTCTGCCTCGTTATCCACTGCCCACTGGAAGGCTTCCATAACGGTCGAGGAGCTCGCCGAACCAGCAGAATTGAAGACTTTCGCCACGATCAGGTTGACACCCGGAGCAACACCGATCTTGATGCCCCCTGCACCGGTTCCCGCAACTATACCGGCAACATGACTCCCGTGCCCGTTGTCATCATAGGGTGTGGGTTCACCGTTGACAAAATCCTTCCAGAGGATTGTTTTGCCTTGTAAATCCGGATGGTTCGGGTTTATACCGGTATCTACAATAGAGACATTGACGCCTTTTCCCGTGATCCCCTGGTTCCAGACTGCAGGTGCCTCAATCCATTGGACCCCCCAACCGATCGTGACAGGTTCGATGGTCTCCACCACATCTCCCAGGGATTTCCCCAGCGGTTCTTTTTCTGCGGAGAAAAGACTGGTATGCGTCTGTTCGGGGGATTTTGCCGGATCGGATCCATCCAGGTACACGATATAGTCAGGTTCGACTTTCGCAACTGCCGGATTCGCTCGGAGTTCCTCAATCATCTCAGGAGAGACTGTCGCGGCGACCGAATTTGCGATCCAGAGGGGGGTAATATCCTTTGCTCCACGGGTTTTCAGTGTGCGAATGATCCATTTCTGGTCGTTCTCCGCAGCCTGCCGGAATGCCTGTATGGAGTCTGCGCGTGTCAGTCCGTCGGTCTGTACAGGCGATACTGCCGTGCTCTTCATCATGATGATGACGGGAATATCACCATTGGTCGTTGCATCCGTGTTTGCCGAAACACTGGCGACAACCGCCAAGAGAAGGAACGCTATCAGTACAAGTCGTATCCTGGTTATGCCATTCATACAATCTCACCTAAATCTGGATGCGTGGATATTCGTGAACCAACCTATTGAATATTTCGGATTGGATAATCGGGAAATTGGAAGAAAAATTTCGGTTGAAAACGGAAAAACGCGACGTATTTCAAAGATCTGGAATAATGAAGGGACTTCCTGATCTCAAACCCGTATGCAGGAATGAAGATGGAGTTACGCACAATAACGTATAATATTAAATTTTGAACATGTAAATATGTAAACTATTTAGCTGAATTAAATAACTTGAATAAGCGAACAGATGCTGGTGCAATGTTCCGAATACATACAATGCCGATAATCCATGTACATTCATGAAATCCGGTGTCACTATTGAAGTGGTTTATCGCGAGGTAAAAAAATCAAAGCAGATATGGTCCGGTGTGAGGATCTCGAAGCGCTTACTGATACTGTTGAGATCCTCGAGTAATCCTGCAACCATGCTGCTCAATAGTAAATCTGACGCGATATCCAATGCGGGAGAGTAAAAGAGATATCTTCTGTTGACGATCTGCTCCGCGAGTGCTCCTGATGTTTTGGATTATCCGGAGTACAGATACGTTTATTGAAATCTTCCGGCTGGTCACCCCGGCAGTGGCACGACCGCCATCTGCTCCTCTTTCACCGCCTCACGGTAGTACGCCCGACAGATGCAACGGGCATGCTGCTCGTCACCGTGCCGGGCTCGCCTTTCAGGTGTCGGCTTCTCCGCATACCATGCACCCTCCTTTCCGCAAGCATAGCACGGAGTCTTCGGCTCCGGGCATTCGAGCAGTTGTAGTCACGTGCCCGTATGACTCGATCGTGTTTTGCAGCAGGAGGGGTCGTTTGCAGCATCTTTTCAGCACATTTGCAGCAGGTTCTGGAAACATTCGGAGCCGAATTTGATATCCTATTATTAGATTTGACGGCAATTTGTGGAGATCTATTTTCATTAGCTGCAGTTTTAGCAGTATGGGTACACCTATCAGGTACCGGACCCGTTTCCTGCATTGTCGCATTTTTTTAGCCACATAATTCCGGTTTTGCTGCAAATGACTTTCTTTAAGTACAGAATAATTATTATCAGGTTCTTTAGAGGAATCGGGGGCTTACGGTGCGCCGGTTTCATTTGCAGCATGTGCTGAAAACCTGCTGAAAAACTGCAGCTAAGCAGCTAACGAACCGTTTCCGGGAGGTGCATTACAATCACGTGCGGGACTTACACCTTCACCGCTGTTACCACCCACATCCTGTTTCCCAACCCCCGCGTTTCTGTCATTACCGGTGTCATTGTCATTGTCATCCTCCGGATTGTGATCGAGCCAGCACGCTCCTTTACTATTCCGTTGCCAGAACAGTTCCTTGTCCCACGGGAACGCCTCAGTCCTCTGCCTGATCGTGATCCCGCTTTCGTCATCCATTGTCACTGTACGATCCATAAACGAGATCGCCGGGCACTTCTCCAGAAGCCCGGTATAATTCCCGCCCCGGCATTCGTACCCTTGATCGTCCGGTAGAAAGTTGAATACGACCACCCGGTCAATCGTTACAGGTCCAGGATTGTGAACTCGTCGCGGGCGCGGTCGCATTTTTGGATTATCGCGAGCGGGTCAGCCTGCTTTGCGCTTTGCAGGTCAACAACTATGAAAACCTATTGCAGTGCAAACGAATTTTTGTTGAATTACAACCCGCAACGAGAAGGGTATGACAACCATGCACGTTGTATCATCATCGCGTTCCTAAAAACCCTGTCCAAATATGGGGGGTGGGGTACCCCCAAGGTCACCCTTGGGTGGGGGTATACCTCCCTATCCGGGGAGGGGGGTGGCTGTATTTTTTTTAATCCGGGGCACCCCCCTCCCCCCTCTCGCCAACGTGCATGAAGGGGTACCCCCCTCCCAGGTACCCTTGGGTGGGGGTATACCCCATTTTCCGGGAAGGGTTTCACGTCGGAGCCTGATCCGGTTGCACGGTCCCGGAGGGTCATGAGACCCCACCCCCCACCAATCTTTTGGGGAGGGGGGTGCCTGTCCGGCGCTCCTGATGGGTGGGGGTACCCCCGCCTTCGCGTCACTTGTCTTTGGCAGGCACCCCCCACCAGGGTACCCAAGGTGGCACCCCCTCCCGTTTTCCGGCACGGGTTTACGTCGGAGACTGAACTCAGGTCATCACCCAAAAAGGGGATCGGGAGGGGGTACCCCCTGGGTTTCATGAGCGAGGGACCCCCACCCCCCTGTCTCTCCAATGGGAGGGGGGTGCCCCTTTGGTGGCGGATGGGGGGGATTGTGCATACAGACCCCCGGACCCAGTCCCCGGGTTTCCCCGCCATGTCCGGTATCATCACGCTTGCGATCATCGGCGGGGAAGGTCATATACCGATAAAACCCTAAAAAGAATCTGCACTCACAACCCATTTCTTTTTTCACGGGACTCCTGCGTAAAAACTCACTCAAGCGTCCTCCTGAACGTCGCAATACCAAGAACAAACATCGCGGTTGAGAAGATCAATAACGCAAGGAGATCCAGACCGACAATATCCAGTCCCTGCCCGCGCAGGATAATCCCCCGGAGCGCATCCACCCCATAATACTCAGGGTTGATCACCGTAATCCAGCGCAACCAGTCGGGCATGCCCAGCACCGGATAGAACGCCCCCGACGTCATAAACAGGATCAGGTTTAAAAACGCGATCACCGACGCGTACTCCTGCTGGGCGGAGAACCGGGACGCAAACGAGACAACAAGACTCGTCACCCCCACGCAGGTGATAAGGATCACAAGAAGTACCAACAAAAAGTCCCTCAAACTCTGGATGACGATCCCCGTGATCAAAATATCGATCACAAAGATCGCAAACCCGGCGATAAACGCCCGGACGGTGCCAGATAAAATAATCCCGGCGATGATACTCGTGCGCTGGACCGGTGTCACCAGGTACCCCTCATGAATTCCCGCCTCACGATCACGGATAAGCGCAATCCCGCCCCCAAACATCGTAGATGTGAAGATTGCCATCATGATCACGCCCACACCAAAGAACTGTATGTACGTAATATCCCCGTAAATTTTGTTCACCATCACGGGATTCTGCGCCCCAAGCCGGGCAAGCACGCCCCGGACCGCAGATTCAACAAGCGCCGGGATGACCGAATCCGAACTGTCCACGTACAACCGGACTGCGTGGTCATTCGACACTGACGAAGGAAAGACGATCACAGCGGAAATTTTCCCATCCGCGAGCGCCTGTTTCGCAGACGTTTCATCGCTATACACCGTCACGTCCAGCAACTTCGGGTAGGGATCTTTCTGGGTGATATGATTGAGTTCGACAACCGCCTGTGAGAAAAGGGGCGTATCCATATAGGGGGGCGCTTCCTGGACGACCCCCACCGGAATATGACTGATCGTCCCACCCATCGCATTCCCGAAGATGATAAGATACATGATCGGCATCGCAAGGGTCATCACAACAACAAACGGGTTACTCAAAAACTTCTTGAAATCCCGTTTGAAGATCGCAACCATGCCACGTATCATGGCGATTGCCCCCTGCGCGAGGGTTTTGTCTCCGGACTTTTACCGTCATCCAGTCCCGTTCCCGTGAGATGGATGAAGACATCTTCAAGAGAAGGAGACCGGATAGATATAGAGGTCATAAGCCGGGAGGACGCCTCAAAGACTGCCACAATCCCGGGCAGCACCCGGCTCCCGTTCATTGCAGTAATAACCAGTCGCCCCTCTTTAACCGTGACAGAGTTTACCTGGGCATTCTGGCGGAGGGCTGCAAGAACATGGTCATCGACCTCATCGATGCCGATCTCGATCAGGTCTCCTTCCGGGAGCATCCGTTTAAGGTTCTCAAGAGTGTCAAGAGCGACCAGTCGCCCGCGATCCACAAAAGCGATCCGGTCACAGAGTCTCTCCGCCTCATCCATGTAATGCGTCGTCAGGATGATCGTCGTATCCTCCTTGTTCAACCGCGCGATCTGCTGCCAGACCTCCCGCCGGGCTTCCGGGTCAAGCCCGATGGTCGGTTCATCGAGGAACAAGATGAGCGGGCGGTGGATAAACGCCCGGACAATCTCAAGTTTCCGTCGCATCCCGCCAGAGAACGTGCCGACTCGGGCATGGGCGAGATCGGAAAGCCCGGTCATCGCGAGAATCTCCCGGATCCGCGCGTCGAGCGCACGCGCATCAACATTGACAAGCGCGCCATAGAATTCAAGGTTGTCATAGGCGGAGAGTTCGAGATCGAGGGTGCTGTTCTGGGAACAGACACCAATAATCATCCGGATCTTCTCCGGGTCGCGCTGTAATTCATACTCGTTAAGGAACGCGGTGCCGGAGGTCGGTTTGAGCAATGTCGTGAGCATTCGTATGAGCGTGCTCTTCCCGGCTCCGTTAGGACCCAGCAAACCGAAGATCTCCCCCCGCCGGACATCAAATGTCACATCCTCCACTGCGCGTATGGTCTTTGTTTTGCCGGCAAAGACCTTCGTTAACTGTGAAATCCGTATGATGTAGTCGGCAGGCTCTCCGGATAGCGAGCCGGGCAGATGACGAACCGGTAACAGTACCTGTTCCTCAGATGAATCTACCATGTTGTCATGCGGAGTTTCGGGAAGCATACGCAAGCCTTACTGAACTGTTCGATGAGGTATTACTTAATGAGCGTGGAGGTTTAGTCTCATATACCATAGACGAATAAACCCACGAACCGCTCACGTTCAACACTACCCACACATGGGTGAGCGGGTTCTTACACAGATGTGCACCTCCGAGGAAAAACAGGAATTGCACGAGTTACC